>NZ_JAWLHP010000125.1:0-2567 GCF_041690275.1 Thioalkalivibrio sp. | reverse complement strand
CCCCCGTGGGAGCGGCCTCCGGCCGCGATGGCCTTCGACCCGGGGGCTGGCCTTCTACGCGATCCCTGCCCTGCTCCGGGCTTCGCGGTGCCAGGCGACCAGGCTGGCGAGATCGACATATCCCGCGGCGGGTGGCGACCCGGCCTGCACGGTCACCGGGGCGCCGGGTTCGCCGAAGCCATTCAGCACCGCGACGGCACCGGAGAAATCCTCGTCCCGGGTGTAGCCGCTGGTGGTGACCACCGTGGGCAGACCGGCCCCGAGCGCGGCCCGCAGCCCGTTCCCGGAATCCTCCAGCGCGAGGCAGACGTTCGGCGCCAGCCCCAGTTCCGACAGGGCCAGTCGAAAGATGTCCGGGGCCGGCTTCTTCGCCGGAACGATGTCGCCCGCGGCGATCACCTCGAACCACTGCAGGCCCTCCGTGCCGAGGGTGCTGCGCAGCAGCGTGGTCACGTTCTCCGGCGTGGTGGTGGTGGCAATCGCAAGGCGGAGACCCGCCGTGCGCGCCTCCAGCAGCAACCGCCGCACCCCCGGCCGGAGCGGGATCGCACCGGCCTCGAGCAGCCTCAGGTAGTGCCGCGTCTTGGCCGCGTGCAGCGCCCGGATGCGCTCGTCGATATCCGGTGCCTGAAGCAGATCCGGCCGCTCCTCGGAGAGGTAGAGGCGGATCCGCTCCTTGCCGCCGGTCACGCGGAGCAGCGCGCCGTACCGGGCCTCGTCCCAGAACCAGTCCAGCCCCGCCTCCTCGAAGGCGCGGTTGAAGGCGACCCGGTGACCATCGCGCTCGGTATCGGCCAGGGTGCCATCGACGTCGAATATCAGCGCACTGAGCTTGTCCATTGATCCTCCAAGGGATTCGCGGGCACCGCGGGCCCGCCGCGGTGCGGAGGGGCACCGGTCGACACGCGGCAGGCGCCGGGGCGCCAGCCCGCCGAATTCACACCGCCGGCCCGCTCGGCCCTTGCCTGCACCGGCCTTCTCTGATAGATAAGGCCCGCGATTCACCCGGAGACCAGCGTCCATGGCCGCAGACCCGAAGAAGACCAAGCCCTCGTCCAACCACATGGTGGCCAGCGGCATTGCCGCCTACCAGCCGGAGGCCGGCGAAGAGTACATGAGCGACGAGCAGCTGGCACATTTCCGGCAACTCCTGCTCGCCTGGAAACAGGAATTGCTGGAGGAGGTGAACCGGACCGTGGGTCACATGAAGCGGGAGGCCGCGAACTTCGCGGATCCCGCCGACCGCGCGACACAGGAAGAGGAATTCGGCCTGGAGCTCCGGGCGCGCGACCGTGAGCGCAAGCTCTCCAAGAAGATCGACGAGTCCCTGCGCAACATCGATCTGGGCAACTACGGCTACTGCGAGGCCTGCGGGGTGGAGATCGGCATCCGCAGGCTGGAGGCGCGCCCGACCGCCACGCTGTGCATCGACTGCAAGACGCTGGCGGAGATCAAGGAAAGGCAGATGGCCTGAACGGCCCGCCGTCCCGGACACCGGACAAACCGGCATTCACGTCCTGTTCCCGGCCTCTTGACCGTCTGCACAGGCCGCTTCGCCCCGACTCCGTCGGGCCCGCTGCACGCGGGTTCGCTGACCGCCGCGGTGATCTCCTGGCTGGACGCCCGCAGCCGGCAGGGCCGGTGGCACCTGCGCATCGACGATAGCGACCGGCCGCGCACCGTGCCCGGCGCCGCGGACGAGATCCTGCGTACCCTCGACGCCTGCGGGCTCGGATGGGATGGCGCCGTGGTGTTTCAGAGCGAGCGCGAACCGGCCTACCGGGAGGCCCTCGCGCGCCTGGAGGCCGCTGGCCGGGTCTTCGCCTGCGCCTGTTCCCGGAAGGAGGTCGCCGCCGCCGGGCTCGTGGGCCTCGACGGGCCGATCTACCCGGGTACCTGTCGGGAGGGCCTGCCGCGCGGCCGGGAGGGCCGCTCGGTTCGCCTGCGGGCCGAGCAGCGCCACTGGACGATCACGGACCGGAGCCTGGGCCCGCTCGGCTTCGACCTGCACCGGCTGGGCGGCGATTTCGTGATCCGCCGGGCCGACGGCGTGTTCGCCTACCAGCTCGCGACCGTCGTCGACGACATCGCGCTCGGGGTCACCGACGTGGTCCGCGGCATCGACCTGCTGGGCTCGGTGCCCCGGCAGCTGCAGCTGTACCGGGGGCTCGGGCGTCCGCAGCCCCGTTATCTGCACCACCCGGTGGTGATCGCGGACAGCGGCCGGAAGCTGGCCAAGTCTTCGGGCGCCGCGCCGGCGCCGCGCCAGCGGCCCGCCGCCCTGCTCGCGCCGATCCTGGCCGCGATCGGCACCCCGGGCGTCGATCCCGGTTTCGCCGCGGCTGGACCGGGAGCGGTCGACGACCTGCTGGAGCACGCACGGCGCCACTGGAGCCCGGGGCGACTGCCGCCGGGACCGATTCCGGAGGCGTGCCTGCGCCCCACGGGCGCGTAGGCGGCCAGCCCCTGCCGCCGGATTGCCGCGAGGGCGCGCCGCCCACGGTGGCTCGCGGTGGCGTGGGAGCGGCCCGTTGGATCCGCCCGTAGGAGCGGCCCGTAGGAGCGGC
>NZ_JAWLHP010000124.1:0-2576 GCF_041690275.1 Thioalkalivibrio sp. | reverse complement strand
GGCCTTGTGGGAGCGGCCTCTGGCCGCGATTGGCCCCGGGCACCTCCCCCAACGCCGCATCGCGGCTGGAAGCCGCTCCTACGAGCTCCCCGGGATCGGGCCCAGTGGAGCCCCCTGAGCGAAACAGGCGCTTCCGCGGGCCGAACATGGCCACCGCCACCGACAACCTGAGGAACGTTCCATGCATCAGCAAACGCTCGTCGTGACCGGGGCCGCAGGCGGCGTCGGCAGTGCCCTGCTCCACACGATCGACCCCGCCGCCTACCGGGTCGCACTGGTCGGCCGGGACCAGGCCCGACTCGACGATGTCATCGCGAGCCTGCCGAAGGGGCTTGAGGCGATCGCCATCGAGGCCGATGTCAGCGAGTCCGAGGGAGCCAGTGCCGCGATGGCGGCCGCCGCCGAGGGCCTTGGCGAGGCCCCGACGCAGCTGGCCCACTGCGCCGGCACCACGCTGCTCTCCCCGCTGCACCGCACCACCGACGCCCAGTACCGCGAATGCCTCGGCGCCAACCTCGACAGCGCCTTCTTCACCCTGCGCGCCTGGCTGCAGCACCGCCTGAAGGCCAAGGACTCGTCCGGGGCGGCGGTGCTGTTCAGTTCCGTGGTGGCGCTGATCGGGGTCGGCAACCACGAGGCGATCGCGGCCGCCAAGGGCGGTATCGCCAGCCTGGTACCGGCCGCGGCCGCGAGCTACGGCGCACAGCGGATCCGCGTCAACGGCGTCGCGCCGGGGCTGACCCGCACCGGCGCCACCGAGCGCCTGTTCGCCGCCAAGGGGGCGGAAGAGCAGATCACCGCGCAGTATCCGCTCGGCCGCTACGCCCGGGCCGAGGACCAGGCCCGTGCCGCGGCCTGGCTGCTGTCCGAGGACGCGAGCTGGATCACCGGCCAGGTCCTGCCGGTGGACGGGGGCTTCACCGCGGTGCGCCCGATGGTGCGCCCGCGCTGATGGGCGCCACCCTGGTCTGGCTGCGCCGCGACCTGCGCCTGGGTGACCAGCCGGCGCTGGCCGCCGCCGCCGAGCGGGGCGAGCCGGTGATTCCGGTCTTCATCCACGCGCCGGAGGAAGAGGCCCCCTGGGAACCCGGGGCCGCGTCGAACTGGTGGCTGCACCACAGCCTTGCGCACCTCGGCGCGACCCTCGAGAACCGGGGGAGCCGCCTGATCCTGCGCAGGGGCGCGAGCCTCGACACCCTGCGCGCGCTCGCCCGCGAGACCGGCGCGGACGCGATCTTCTGGAACCGGCTCTACGAACCGGCGGTGATCCGCCGCGACGCGGACATAAAAAAGGCCCTCCGTGAAGAGGGCCTGACCGCCACCAGCTTCAATGCCGCGCTGTTGCACGAGCCGTGGCAGATCGCGACCGGCGCCGGCAACCCCTACAAGGTCTTCTCGCCGTTCTGGAAGACCTGCCGGGCACACGGCATCGACAACGCCGCCCCGGTGATCACGCCCGAGCGCCTCGCACCGCCCGCGCGATGGCCGCACGCGGAATCGCTGGCGTCCTTCGGCCTGCTGCCGCGGACCCGCTGGGACCAGGGGCTGGCCGAGACCTGGACGCCGGGCGAGGACGGCGCCATGGCGCGGCTCGAGGGCTTCATCAAGGAGACCGTGCACGACTACGGAAAGACGCGCGAGCGCCCCGACCAGGACGGCACCTCGCGGCTCTCGCCGCATCTGCACTTCGGGGAGATCTCGCCCCGGCAGATCGTCCGGGCGCTGCAGGAGGCGGGGCTCAGCCTGGATTCCGGGGGTGCGGAGCACTTCGTCCGCGAGGTGGGCTGGCGGGAATTCGGGCACCACCTGCTGTATCACTTCCCGCACACCACCGACGCGCCACTGAACCCGCGCTTCGAGCACTTCCCCTGGCGCGAGTCGGCCGAGGAACTGCGCGCCTGGCAGCGCGGACGGACCGGCATCCCCATCGTCGATGCCGCGATGCGCGAACTCTGGCAGACCGGCTGGATGCACAACCGATCGCGGATGATCGTGGCCTCCCTGCTCACCAAGAACCTGCGCATGCACTGGCTGCACGGCGCCCGCTGGTTCTGGGACACCCTGGTCGACGCCGACCTCGCCTCGAACACCCTTGGCTGGCAGTGGGCCGGCGGCAGCGGCGCCGACGCCGCGCCCTACTTCCGCATCTTCAACCCCGTGCGCCAGGGCGAACGCTTCGACCCCGACGGCCGCTACGTGCGCCAGTACGTCCCCGAGCTGGCAGATCTCCCCGCCGAGGCGATCCACAGCCCGTGGGAAAGGCGGCGCGACGCGAACACCCCACCCGCCGGCTACCCGGCCCCCCTCGTCGACCTCAAGCGAAGCCGCGAAGCCGCCCTCGAGGCCTTCAAGGCCCTCCCGTAGGGGTCGGACCTCCGCCCCCACCCATCGCCGGAAAAGCCCCCGTAGGAGCGGCCTCCCGGCCGCGATCCCCTCACCGCCCAATCGCGGCTGGAAGCCGCTCCTACAAGACCCTCCCGGAACCCCCGTGGGAGCGGCCTCCCGGCCGCGATCGGGTTTGGGGATAGCACTCGCCGCCTGATCGCGGCTGGAAGCCGCTCCTACGAGACCCTTCC
>NZ_JAWLHP010000123.1:0-2642 GCF_041690275.1 Thioalkalivibrio sp. | reverse complement strand
CTGACCATCAACTGTCGCCAGATTGGCGCTCGGTATCGCCACCCTCTTCCTTGGACTCACCACCCTCCTGCTTCATCTCCGAGCGCTGCTCGCGGTGGCGTTCCATCTCCTCCTCGTATGCCGCACGGCCGGCTTCCATGGCCTTCTGGTGCGCTTCGCGCATCTCCTGCATCGCTTCCATGCGTTCCTGGCGCTGCGCATGCTGGGCCTTGATGCGCTCGCGCATCTCTTCCGGCATGTCCTCCGGCAGGTTGTCCGGATCGAACTGCGGCATCTGGCCGTAACCGGGGGGCTGCTGCATCATCCCACCACCGCGATGTGCCCCCATGCCGGAGCCGTAGGGTCCCTGCTGGCCCATCATCGGGCCCTGGCCATAGCCCGGTCCCTGCCGCTCCTGGGCCTGGGCCACGCCCAGCGCCAGCACGGATGCCACGGCGGCACTGGCCAGCGTGGTACCGATCATTCGGGAATTGAAATGTCTTTTCATTACCAACCTCCTCGAGGTCTTGCTTGCCTGTTCATTTGAGTCGAATCCCGCGCCAGGCTCGGCCCTGGCCGGGCGTACCCGACTGGCTACTCACTTGGCGGGATACTGCCGCTGCTCCACTGCTCATCTGGAGACCGTCTTGCCGATTCGCAGCAGAACCGAATGTACCCGAGGTCACGGTCACCGTCCGTGCGCTAGCCCACAGAGTGGGCCAGTCCGCTGCGGCACCATCGCGCGAGTGCCTCGATCCCACGCACCCGAAACGCGCAACCGGCAGTTACATGCGGATCATATGCCCAACGATCGCACTGGCGCGCTGCCAAAGTCCGGGCACCCGGATCCGTCGCCAACGGCAGCACGATAGCGTCCCTGCCAGATCCTGCCCGCCTTCAAGGTACCAAGCATCGGCGAATGCCGCTGAGCCCGCCGGCATCAGATCACCAAAGAGTGTGCGAGGAACGTCGGCTCTTGATTCGACCGTCCGGGTTTTGGCGGGGCATCTCCCCTTGTCTCCCACGCACTCGGTCCTGGACCCGACAGGAAAATGGTGTCTATTCGTCCTACACTCCCGCGAGCGCTTCGAGCTGACCCAGTTCGAACGCCTGGACGCGATCGAGCAGCACCTCGCCGCGCTGAACGCGACGAGCGTGCAGATGGAATCCTGTGGCGCCGCCACCCGGCTACTCGGGGCCGACTGCGAAGAGCTTTTCCGGGGATCGAGCCGTAGCACAGCCCCTTCGGTTCGCTGAGCGGCGACCATGCGAAGGGCTACGCAGTCATCCCGATCTACTGAGCTGACATTCCGGCCGATGCCGCGTCCGGCAACACCCCCCCAGATCGTGGTCATCGAGAGAGGAGAACGACCCATGCGAAACCGAATGCTGATCCTGCTGCTGGCCTTTTTGCTGCCGCTCGGGCTGGGCTCGACGACCACCGCCGAGGGCCTCGACAATCGCGAGGCGACCGAGGGGATCGAGACCATGCGGGCGGTCTATGACATGCGCAAGTCCAACCCCAACGTGATGCTTGCCTACCTGCGCGGCATCGCCTCCAACCACGAGAACCTGATCAAGGAAGGCGTGGAGCCTGATCTGCGGATGGTCTTCATCGCCGAGGCGGTCAAGTTCATCACCACCGACCCGGAACCGGAGGTCGCCATTGATCACGGCGATACCCTGGAAGAAATCGCCAAGGCGATCGACCGGCTGGACGAACTGGGTGTAAGGATGGAGGTCTGTTCGGCCGCGACCCGGGCCTACGGAGTGGACAACGACACTGTGCTGGACCCAATCCAGCCTGTTCGCAGCGGATTCATCGCCGTGATGGGCTATCAGAACCAGGGCTACGCGTTGGTGCCGGTCTACTGAGGGCGATCCCGATAAGGACCGGGAGCAGGCATCCGGGACGCGCACTGTCTCTGCCGTGGGCTGGCGTCAGCCGAGGCACGGATGCCCGCTCTAGGAAGACAGAACCGCCTTCAGGTCCGCCACGCCCACCGGCTTGAACAGATGCTCGCTGATGCAGATGCGCCGGGAGACGGCTTCGTCTGCAGCCACAGCCGGGAGGGAAGGCGGTAACGTGTAGCGAGGGTCGAACTTCCGGTGGGGGACGAGTTCGCCGGCCCAGGCGTCCTCGCGAACCTACAAGCAACGTGCCCGACAAACTGGTTCTGCTGCCGCACCCGCAGGACCAGGGTCCGGATAAAGAGGTGGCCGGACTCCAGTAGCGCGGCGGGCTGTTGCAGGCGCGGACCCGCCAAATGGCGAAGCGACCCGGACATCGCGGCGGAGCGCGCGCGAGCCCGGTGCGTCCAGAACTCCTCGAGGCGCTGGCCCAGGGCGAGCACAGCGTGGATGAGCTTGCCCGCGCCGTCGGCGTGCCCATGGCGAATGCGTCACATCACCTTTCCAGCGGAACCCGTGCAGCCCGAATGATCGAGCACCTGCTCCCTGCGTGGATGCCGCTGGGCGGCTTTCTGGTGTTGGGGGACCAACGGGTCGGCGCCGCCTGGCGTTGACGCCGAACCCCCATGGCTTCCGTTTTCAACACCCTGTAGGGCGCTAGTGGGCCATGCGGAAAGTTCGGTGACTATGGAGCACAGCCAGAAGGGCCGGAGCAAGGCGGGCAAGTGCAGGAATAGTGGGCCTATTTCAAA
>NZ_JAWLHP010000122.1:1348-2698 GCF_041690275.1 Thioalkalivibrio sp. | reverse complement strand
AGTGCAGGAATAGTGGGCCTATTTCAAACTTGCCCAACGCAGCGCCGGCGCTTCTGGCGAAGCGATCTGGTACCGAACTTTCCGCATGGCCCACTAGAGGCCACTCCGGCGCCCAGTCGCGTGCCAACACGCCCTCGCATGGCTACCCCCATGGCAGGCGAGCCCCTCGCTGACCGGACGCCTTCAGTCGGCTCGGAAGTGGTCGAAGCCGGGCTCGGCGAGGGTCACCGGCTGGCCGGTGGCGTCGAGGACCCGTATGCCCGGCTCCCTCCTGAACTCGCCGATCACGGTCAGCGGCAGCTGCAGCCCGGAGGCCAGCACCCGCAGTTCGGTGCGCTGGCGGGCGGGCCAGGCGAAGAGCAGTTCGTAATCGTCGCCGCCGGAGAGCGCGGCGGACAGGGCCGCTGCATCGGCCCAGCCGGCCAGCAGCGGATCGCGCGGAATCGACTCGGCCTCAAGGGTTGCCCCGCAACCCGAGGCCGTGCAGATGTGCGCCAGGTCTGCGAGCAGCCCGTCCGAGATGTCGATCGCGGTACGGGTGTGCCCGCGCAGCGCACGTCCCAGGGCGATCCGGGGCTCGGGCCAGAAGAATCGCCGGTGCGAGGCGTCCTGAACGGCCGGCGGCTTCCCGCCCGCCTCGCGCCGTTCCCGCTCCGCCTGCAGACCGGCGAATGCGCCCCCAAGGCTGCCGCTCACGACCACCAGGTTGCCCGGCTCCGCCCCGCTGCGCCGCAAGGCCAGACCCGCCGGCACCTCGCCGATCACGGTCACGCTGACCGCCAGCGGACCGCGCGTGGTGTCGCCGCCGATCAGGGGCGCCCGCAGCCGCTCCGCCAGTGCACCCATGCCCTCGGCGAAGGCCATCAGCCACGCCTCGTCGGTCCCGGGCAGCGTGATCGCCAGCAATGTCCCCAGCGGTTCCGCGCCCATCGCAGCGAGGTCGCTGAGCGCGGCGGCGAGGGCCTTGTGACCAACCGCCGCCGCGGGCTGATCCGGGAAGAAGTGCGTGCCGCAGACCATCGTGTCCACGCTGACGGCGAGTTGATGTCCGGGGCGCGGCGACAGCAGCGTGCAGTCGTCACCGACCCCCAGCACGATGCCCGGACCCCGGTCCCGGCCGGAGAAGAAGCGCTCGATCAGCTCGAATTCGGACAGGTGGGCATCGGCCATGGCGGGGGCGGGGTGAATGGATTGGGTGATTTCAGGTTATGGGACCTGGCGGCGCTTGAAACGGGGACCTGTGGGAGTGGCCTCCGTGGGAGCGGCCTCTGGCCGCGATATGGTGGCAAAGGGCATCGCGGCCGGGAGGCCGCTCCCACAGAGGGTTTCGCGGCCGGGGGCCGCTCCCAC
>NZ_JAWLHP010000122.1:0-1248 GCF_041690275.1 Thioalkalivibrio sp. | reverse complement strand
GGAGGCCGCTCCCACGGAGGCCGCTCCCACGGAGGCCGCTCCCACGGAGGCCGCTTCCACGGGGGTGGCTATCATGGATTGGGGTGGCGGAAACGTGGAGGTCCGGGATGCAGCTTGTCGGCCGGGGTTGCGCTGCACGGCTCAGCCGGAGGTGCGCCGGGGCGCGGCGCGCTCCGCGCTGCGCAGCTGGCGGGCCAGGGTGTCGAGCACGCCGTTGATGAACCGGTGCGACTGCTCGGCCCCGTACTTCTTCGCCATTCCGACCGCCTCGTTGATCACCACGCGGTACGGCACCTCGAGGCGTTCGGAGAGTTCCCACGTCCCAACCCAGAGCAGCGCGTGCTCGATTGGATCGAGCTGCTGCAGCGGGCGCCCGACCACCGGGGCGAGGGTCTCGTCGAGTGCGGCGGCCTTCGAGGTCACGCCCATCAGGATCTCCCGGAAGTACTCCGCGTCCGCGTTCGCGTGCTCCTCATCCTCGCGAAAGGAGGCCAGAATGTTCTTCGGATGGTCGCCGGTCAGCTGCCAGGAATACAGCGCCTGCATCGCCCGGCGGCGCGCGGCCTGGCGGGCGTGAATCTGCCTGTGCTGTTCCTGTCGGCTCAACGCGGCCAATCCGTCAGCCCGCGGGCTTCATCTGGCCCATGAAACTGACCATCTCGATCGCGCTCATCGCGGCATCCACGCCCTTGTTGCCCGCCTTGGTCCCGGCGCGCTCGATCGCCTGCTCGATGGAATCGGTCGTCAGCACGCCGAAGCTCACCGGCAGGCTCTCGGCGAGAGAGACCATCGCGAGCCCCTTGGCCGCCTCGCCGGCGACGTAGTCGAAGTGGGGCGTGGCACCGCGGATCACGCAGCCGAGCGCGATCACCGCGTCGAACTGGCCGGAGCGCGCCATCGACTGGGCGGCCAGCGGCAGCTCGTAGGCCCCCGGCACCCGGGCGATGGTCATGTTGCCGTCGGCGACGCCATGGCGGCGCAGGGTGTCGACGGCCCCTTCCAGCAGGCGTTCGACGATCAGGCTGTTGAAGCGGGCCAGTACGATGCCGTAGCGGGCCTCGTCCGCGCCGGTGAAACGCCCTTCGAGGGTCTTGATCGTGTCCATGGGGGCATCCTTGGGGTTCGGGTCCGGAGCCGGGGCCTCGGCCCGGCGAAGCCCGTGATTGTAGCACCCGGATACGCCACCCGTGGCCGGCAACACGCCCGTAGGGTGGGCAAAGGCCGCAGGCCGTGCCCACCGTCAGCCCC
>NZ_JAWLHP010000121.1:0-2780 GCF_041690275.1 Thioalkalivibrio sp. | reverse complement strand
AGGCTGGATCGCGGCTGGAAGCCGCTCCTACGCGGGTCGGGGGTCGCCGAGGGGGGGGCTGGCTTCCCGGGGAATTTTAGGGGCGTTGGGGGGATCCATGGAATACGCATTCATGTCTTTGGACGGTGGCCGATGACCCATTCCATGATTCCACCGCGCCGGCTGGTGTCGCGCCTTGGTGGCGGCCTTGCCGCGGTTGTGCTGGCGCTTACGCTGGCGATGCCGTCGGCGGCGGAGACGCGCGCGGCGCTGGAGCAGAGCATCTCGCCCTACCTGCGCCTGCATGCCGGCGATCCGGTGCACTGGCGGGAGTGGAGCCCGGAACTGCTCGAGGAGGCGCGGCATGCGAACCGGCCGCTGCTGATCTCCAGCGGCTACTACGCCTGTCACTGGTGCCACGTGATGCAGGAGGAGAGCTTCCAGGACGAGGGGATCGCCGAGCGGCTGAACCGGGACTTCATCCCGGTGAAGATCGACCGCGAACTGCACACGGCGCTGGATCACTATCTGATCGAGTTCCTGCGCGCCACCCGGGGCATCGCCGGCTGGCCGCTGAACGTGGTGGTGCTGCCCACCGGCGACGCGGTGGCCGGCGTGGTCTACGCGCCGCGCGACGACTTTGCGCGCTTTCTCGATGGCATCTCCGAGCAGCGGCGCCGTGACGGCGAGGCGCTGGCGGCGCTTGCGCGCGCGGCGCGGCTGGAACTCACGGAGCGCCTGCGCACCGGTGAGGAGCCGCTGTCGGCCACCCGCGCGGCGCGCCTGCCGCAGGCGCTGTGGACGGCGATGGAGCGCGAGGCGGACTTCCTCGCCGGGGGCTTCGGCGACCAGTCGAAGTTTCCGCGCGCCCCGGAGCTGCAGGCACTGCTGCAGGCCCGGGAGGAGGGCCGCGCACCGCCGTGGGCGGGCGAGTTCCTCGAGGTTACGCTCGACGAGATGGCGCGCGCGGGCCTGCGCGACGTGCTGGGCGGGGGCTTCTTCCGCTATTCCGAGACCCCGGACTGGGGGCGGCCCCATTTCGAGATCATGCTCGAGGATCAGGCGCAGCTGGCCCGCGTGTACCTGCGCGCGGCGCGGGAGTTCGAGCGTGACGACTGGGCCGCTGTCGGACGTGATGCGCTGGAATTCGTGCTGCGCGACATGGCGCTGGACACGCCCGGTGCCTATGCCTCGGCCCTGTCCGCCATCGATGAGGCCGGGCGCGAGGGCGGCGCGTATCTGTGGACGCAGGAGCAGGTGGAGGCGGCGCTGGCCGGGCATCCCGAGCCGGGACTGGTGCGGGCATGGTTCGGGCTGGAAGGGGCGCTGCAGTTCGACTACGGCTACCTGCCGCTGGAGACCGGCCGTCTGGACGCGATCGCCGAGCGCTTTGACCTGGAGCCGGAGGCGGCCTCGGCCCTGATCGAGGCGGGCCGGCGCGCGCTCCGGGCCGATCGCGAGGCGCGCGGGCTGCCGCGCGACGAGAAGCCGCTGACCGGGATGCACGGGCTGCTGCTGTCCGCGTTTGCCGAAGTCGCGGACGACCCGGAGCTGGCACCGGCGGGCGCGGCGCTGGCCGCACGCCTGCAGGCCGCGGCGGATGATCCGGAGGCCCTGTCCCTGATGCTGGACCTGCCGCCCGAGGTCGCCGGTGCCGCCGGGCTCTCCGACTACGCCTATCTCGCGCAGGGGCTGCACGACTGGTCGGTGGCCACCGGGGACGGTCCGGACGCGACCGTCGCGGTACTGCTGGAGGCCGCCTGGTCGCGCTTCCGCGATGCCGACGGCTGGCAGGCGCTCGAGGAGCGGCCGCTGCCGGGCATGGTCGCGCAGCGCTTCCAGCCGGCGGTGCACCGGCCGTCGCCGACCACACGGATCCTCGCACTGACCCAGGCCTACGCCGATCAGAGCGCCGCGCTCGCCGAGCGGCTGGAGGCCTCCGACCTGCGCCCCGGCCAGGCCGTGGAGACCACTCCGCAGGAGCACGCCGGACTGATCCTGCTGGTCACCGGCGGCTGAGGGTCTTGCCCGCCGCGTCAGCCGGGTGAGCGGGTCGGGCGGGCTCGGGATTTTCTTGACCGGGTGCGGGTCCTGATCCGTCATGGTGCAGGGCGTCATGCAAATCGCACCAAGGCTGGGCGATACTCGCGGCCATGTCTTCCATTCACGTGGTCAGAACGAAGACTTGGCCGGTTGGCATGAGGACGCGGGTTCGCGCGAAGCCAGTGCCGTTTGACGCCTGCGTGGGTTCCCGAAGACCGCTGGAGGTCGTCCGGGGTGCGGTGCCGGCCCCGGTCCTCGATCGGCACTGACCCGCTTCATCCGGACATTCCTTATGGTAGCTCTGGTCCAACATGGAACAACGCCGGAATTCCTTGCACGGTTTCAGGGCGGATTTACCGGGATCCTGTACTGGCATCAGCTCGATGCCCTGTGGGAGCGGCTGCGGGCCCGCAACGACGGCAGCTGGTACGTCTATGCGGTCGGCGAGGAGCCGCCCGAGCAGCCGGTGGCGGCCGCGAAGCTCGACCGCTTCATCACCGAGGTCGATCAGCTGCTGCGCAGCGAGCACCACCACGACTACTGCGGCGTGGTCTACGTGGACGCGGTCGAGTCACCGGATATGGTGAAGATCTACGATCCGAACCACCTCGGGTCCAGCTGTGGGTCCTCCGGCCTGCGGGTGCTGCCCGGCTGGGTGCTGTCGCGTGTGGCCCCGGTCGATCTCGACGCGGCGGTCCCACTGCCCCGGGCCCGCCGTCGCTGGTGGCAGGCGATCTTTCCCGGCTGATCCGCGCCTC
>NZ_JAWLHP010000120.1:0-2862 GCF_041690275.1 Thioalkalivibrio sp. | reverse complement strand
ACGCGCTGGATCTCCGAGATCAGCTGCTGCACCTCCTCGTTCAGGGCCTGGCGGTCGCTGGCGGAGTTGGTCGCGTTGGAGGACTGCACCGCGAGTTCGCGGATGCGCTGCAGGTTGTTGCCGACCTCCTGCATTGCGCCCTCGGCGGTCTGCGCCAGCGAGATGCCGTCGTTGGCGTTGCGCACGGCCTGGTTCAGGCCGTTGATCTGGCTGCTGAAGCGCTCGGAGATCGCGAGCCCCGCCGCGTCGTCCTTCGCGCTGTTGATGCGCAGGCCGGTGGACAGGCGTTCCAGGCTGGTGCCGAGCGCGCCCTGGGAACTGTTCAGGTTCTTCTGGGCGTTGAGTGACATTACGTTGGTGTTGATGATCTGGGCCATGATGTTCCCCCTTTCTCGGGTTTCCTCGATTTAGCCTACCGCCCTCAGAGGCGGCTCTTCGGGCGGCGCGGTGTGCCGCTCTCGGGGGTCTTATCGGCGCTGGGGGGGGAACCTTTAGGCGACGGTTGACTTTCTGGAAGGAAGCGGTTTTTGGGCGTTTGTGCCGGCCGGTTGATGGCGAGGGTTCCGCCGATCGTTGGGATTCGCGCGCGAGGCGCGCCCCCACCCATCGCAGCCCCCGTGGGAGCGAGCCTGCTCGGCCAATGGCGGGGCCGCTGCGCTGTGGCCGGCGTGGCGTTCTACAGCGCCCGGGGGCAGGCAGGGCGACGGGCCGTGTCGCTGACTCTCATGGCGCAGGGCCAGCCCCGACGATGAAAGGAGGCCGTAGGGTGGGCAAAACGAAGTGTGCCCACCACCCACCGCCACGGCCAGGATGGTGGGCCCGCTGCACTTGGCCCACCCTACGGGTACCGCCCTACCGGTTCGCGACGCGCGCGGCCACCCCCGACGATGCAAGGGCGCGCCACGGAAGGCACGGGAACACACTGAAAAGGCCTTGAATATCCTTCATGTCCGTGCCTTCCGTGTCCTTCCGTGGCTACATCTTCACGCCAACGCCGGGAAGATCCCGGCCCCTTCGGTCTCAGGCGCGAAGGTCCACGCTGGGCAGGATCAGGATCTCCGGATCCGGGGCGAGGCGGGCCTCGAGGCGTTCGCGCAGGCGCCGGGTCTCGGCCGCGGAGATGTAGGTCTCCCGGCCGGCGGTGCCCCCTTGCTGCCAGGCGCGGTCCTGTGCCCCCGTGTCCCCGGACTGCCGCGCCTGCTCCCGGGCCACGCCGACGCGCATGCGCGCCGCCCACTCGGCATCGCTGCGCGGGCGGTGCTCGGCCGCGTCGTTGCGCTCGCCCTGGCGCGCGCCCGCGCGCTGCCCGGGGTCGTCCAGCGGGCGGAACGTCTCGGTAATCGCCGCGCCGCCGACGATGCCCGCGCCAGCGCCCGCCGGCCGGCGCGGGGCCGGGGCGTGCAGGGCGACGACGGGCGGATGCTCGATGATCACCGGGGCGGGGTTCCGGAGTGGCTGCGTAGTCCCAAAAGTGTAGCAGAATGATGGGCTTCGTTCGATGTTGGGGGTGTTGCGGGGCCCGCAGGCGGGGAAGGGACACGCTCATCGCCGAGCATGGCACTCGTGCGACATGAAGGTTCGTGTGAAAACAAAGCCACGGAAGACACGGACGGCACGGAAGCGAAAGACACTCAGGCCCTTTTCAGTGTCCTTCCGTGTCTTCCGTGGCCCGCCCCTTCATCCTGGGGGTTGCGGAGTGTCGCGACCGCCCGGGTCGGAGACGGGAATCCGGCGCGGGTGGTCGCGGGGGCGGGGGCTTGGGCGTCGGATTTCTGTCGTTTTGGGAGAGAGATATTATACGTATCTGTTTTATTTAACATTTTCAATTTGGCACGAAATTGGCTTCCGATCGGGTGACGTGTTTCAGGAATCCGACGCATGAACCAGACATTCTCCGAATCCATCCGTCGCAGCCTCCCGGCCGGTCTGGCCGGCCAGGACCAGCCGCTTCCGGGTGCCTCAGGTGCGTCGCTCACGCCGGCCGAGCTGGCCTGGGAGCTGCAGACCACGCTGGACCCCACCGCGGTCCTCGGGCGTTTTTCGCGGGTGATCCAGATCGCCTTCCCCCACGACGGCTTCAGCTACGATCTTCCCGGCCTGAGGCTGCACGTCAGCCAGGGGCGGGTGTCGCGGCACAGCTGCACCTACAACCTGTCGCTGAAGGGCGAGGACCTCGGCGAGCTGCGCCTGATGCGCGGCCGGAAGTTCCGCGAACAGGACCTTAAGCAGCTGGAGACGATGCTGCCGGGGCTGGTCTACCCGTTGCGCAACGCCCTGCTCTACCGGCAGGCGGTGGAGGCCTCGCGCACGGACCCGCTGACCGGCGTGCAGAACCGGACCGCGCTGGAGCACCTGCTGACGCGCGAGCTGGCGAGCTTCGAGCGCGGTGGCGAGCCGGTCGCGCTGCTGGCCCTGGACCTGGATCACTTCAAGCACGTGAACGACACGCTCGGCCACTCCGTGGGCGACCGCGTGCTGAAGGCCGTGACCGGCTGCCTGGTGGAGGCGACCCGCGCGAGCGACATGGTCTTTCGCTCCGGCGGCGAGGAGTTCGTGGTCCTGATGCGGGTCGCGAGCCCCGCGGACGCGGTGCGGGCCGCGGAGCGGGTCCGGATGGCGCTGGAGCGCTGCGCGGCCGTGCAGGACGCGGCCCCCGGCCACCACGTGACCGCGAGCATCGGCCTCGCGATGGCCCGCCGCCGCGACAGCGCGGTGGAACTCTTCGACCGCGCCGACAAGGCGATGTACGCGGCCAAGCGCAGCGGACGCAACCGGGTTGAAACCGAGGCATCGGTGTAATTCTGGGGTGGGTTTGTAGGGGCGGGTTTGTAGGAGCGGCTTCCAGCCGCGATCCCCCGCCGG
>NZ_JAWLHP010000119.1:0-3363 GCF_041690275.1 Thioalkalivibrio sp. | reverse complement strand
CGCTGCGCTTGGCCCACCCTACGGGGTGGGGGGTGGATGCGGGCGGGGGCTGTGGTGGGCCCGCTGCGCTTGGCCCACCCTACCGGGGTGGGGGTGGATGCGGGCGGGGGCTGTGGTGGGCCCACCCTACCGGGGGGTAGGGTGGGCAAAACGAAGTGTGCCCACCAAGCCGGGAGTGGTGTTCAGCGACCGGGCGCGGGCGTGAACACGACCGCGGATCCGTTGCCGCGCGGATCGGATGCCGCCTCGAGGCGGTCGTGGGCGCGGTCCCAGATGATCGCCTGCATATCGCCGAAGGGGCTCAGCTGCGGCGACAGCGTGTGGCCACGGCGGGCGAGTTCGACTTGCACCCTGGGGTCCAGCGCTGTGGTCTCGTACTCGATCTCATCCGGCAGGTACTGGTGGTGGAAGCGGCGGGACCGCACCACCTCTTCGGCATCGGCACCGTCCAGGATGGCCAGGATGCCCTGCAACACCATGGTGATGATGCGGCTGCCTCCGGGTGTTCCGAGCACCGCAATCCGGTCCTCGGTCTCCACGAAGGTCGGGCTCATGCTCGACAGCGGCCTGCGCCGGGGATGGATCGCGTTCGCCTCGAAGCCGATCAGCCCGTAGGCGTTGGGCTCCCCGGGACGGGCGGCGAAGTCGTCCATCTCGTTGTTCAGCAGCACGCCGGTGCCCGGCGGCATGAATCCCGAACCGAAGGGATAGTTGAGCGTGATGGTCGCCGCGACCCGGTTTCCGGCGGCATCCATCACCGAGAAGTGGGTCGTCTGCGCGCTCTCGCGGTCCGCGGCGGGCGCTTCTGGGCCGGGTACCGCGTCGGCGTCCAGCGGCAGCGCGGAGCTGGGCGTGGCACGGTCGGGGTCGATGTCCGCGCGCAACCTGGAGGCGTAGTCGCCGGAGAGGAGACGCGCGACCGGAATATCCACGTGATCGGGGTCGCCCAGGTAAAGGGCCCGGTCGCGGTAGGCCCTGCGCATGGCCTCGACCAGCAGATGCACCCGCTGGGCCTCGTCGTCGCCATGACCGTCTCCCCCCGCGGCGAGGATGTTCAGCATCTGCCCGATCGCAACGCCGCCCGAGGACGGCGGCGATGCGCTGACGATCCGCGCCCCGTGATAGTGCAGCACCACCGGTTCACGTTCCACGAGCTCGTAGTCCGCGAGATCTTCCAGGGTCCAGATGCCGCCGGCCGCACGCACGCCCTCGACCAGGCGCTGCGCGATCTCGCCCCGGTAGAAGCCCGCCCGGCCGCGATCGGCCAGTTGTCTCAGCGTGGCCGCGAGATCGGGCTGCGCGATGGATTCGCCCTCCTCCGGCAGGTCCCCGCCCCGGAGAAAGACACGGGCCGCATCGGCCCCGTCATGCAGCGCCGGCAGGCGGAAGCCGGCCATCTGCAGGAAGGTGGCATCCACCGGAAAGCCGTCCTCGGCCAGCCGGATCCCGGGCGCGAGGCTCTCCTCGAGGCTCAACCTTCCGTAGTGCGTGGCCAGGTGTTCCAGCGCGGCCGGCATGCCGGGAATCGCCGCGGCAAGCGGACCGTCCAGCGACAGTCCCGGAATCACCTCGCCATCCGCGTCCCGATAGAGGTCCGGGTGCGCCGCGGCCGGCGCCATCTCGCGCGCATCCACCATCACCGAATGGGCGTCGTCGGACCGGTGCAGAAGGAAGAATCCCCCGCCCCCCAGTCCCGAGCCCTGCGGTTCGACCACGCCGAGGGCGGCAGTGATGGCCACCGCGGCATCGAAGGCGTTGCCCCCGGCGGCGAGGATCTCCTCTCCGGCCTCGGTCGCCAGCGGGTGGGCCGATGCAACGGCGTGCTGGCCGGGACCGGCCTGCAGCGACTGGCCCGCGAACAGCAGCAGCGCGAAAAACAGCGAGAGGCGGGGCGCGAGCCACGCGCGCCCGAGCGGCGAGGGGTCAATCATCGGGAGGTCAGCCCGGGCGCCGGTGAATCATCGGCCGCTCAGTCCGCGGTCAGTCGTTCGTACTTGGCCATGAGCTCTTCCCGCGTCTCCTCGTGATCGGGGTCCAGGGGAATGCAGTCGACCGGGCACACCTGCTGGCACTGCGGCTCATCGTAGTGGCCCACACATTCGGTGCACAGCGCGGGATCGATCACGTAGATCTCGTCGCCGGGCGAGATCGCGCCATTCGGGCACTCGGGCTCGCAGACATCGCAGTTGATGCATTCGTCGGTAATCATCAGGGCCATGGATGCACCTCGGGATCGGTTGTCGACGGCGTGCGGCGCGGCCGGTCAGCTGTCGGCGTAGCGTTCCGTCAGGGCCCGCACGGCCGCGGGGCTCACGAAGTTTGAGACGTCTCCGCCAAGTCGGGCGATTTCCCGCACCAGACTGGAGGACACGAAGCTGTATTCCTCCGCCGGCGTCAGGAACATGGTCTCCACCTCCGGGGCCAGCTGGCGGTTCATCGCGGCAAGCTGGAATTCGTGTTCGAAGTCGGAGATCGCGCGCAGCCCCCGGAGGATCACGGCGGCGCCCTGCTCCCGGGCGAAGCTCGCGAGCAGATTGCCGAAGCCGAGGACCTCGACGTTGCCGAGATCCGAGAGCGCCGCCCTGGCGAGCGAGACCCGCTCCTCCAGAGAGAAGGACGGCTCCTTCTGCGGGCTCTCCGCGACCGCAACCACGATGCGCCCGAACAGCTGCGAGGCCCGGCGCACGATATCGGCGTGCCCGTGAGTGATGGGATCGAAGGTCCCGGGGTAGATCGCGGTGAGGTGCATAGGGCAGGTAGGATGAGAGGCTGACGTAGACGGCGTTCGCGGCGGGTATCGCCGCGATCGGTAGCTTAACCGAAATCACTCAGGCGGACAGACCGGCGACGGCACGCCACAGGCTCGGGGGAAATGCATGCAGGACGACTACCGCCCGCCACTGGCGGATTACTGGGACGCGCTCGAGGTCCGCTATGGCAGCGGGTTCAGCCTCGAGACGATCACGCTCGATGAGCTCCGCCAGCTACAGGCGCATCTGCGCGCGGCGGTCGAGCAGGATCCGCTGGTCACCCAGGTGGAGAAGGCCAACCTCGGCATGGTGCTGAAGCACGCCGACGCCGTGCTCCAGCGCCGCACGGGCGGCTGACGCGGCGCCCCCGGGCGCGAGCCGCCCTTCGGCGCAGGGTGGGCCAAGCGCAGCGCGCCCACCATCCCGGCCGCGGTGGTCCGTGGTGGGCACACTTCGTTTTGCCCACCCTACGGCCCGCGTCCACAGCCGCACTCGGGTGTAGGGTGGGCCAAGCACAGCGCGCCCACCACCCCGGCCGCGGCGCCCCCGGGCGCGAGCCGCGCCTGGGCGTAGGGTGGGCCAAGCGCAGCGGGCCCACCATCCCCGGCCGCGG
>NZ_JAWLHP010000118.1:0-3498 GCF_041690275.1 Thioalkalivibrio sp. | reverse complement strand
GATCTCGAAAGATCCCGCCTTCGATCAGCTTGCAGAGCTTCCGGGCTGGATAGGGCGTGTCTGGCACGATGCACCCCCGGAAAAATCCTCTTAGAGCGGAGGCGATCGGAAAGTCTGCTTGTTAACATCTTCTCCGGCCTGAAGGCCGGAGATTTCCAAGAGGCCTAAGCGACTTGAACAGTTCGCGCTTCATCACCAGCCCAACGGCTCGGCTCCACGCCCGGAGTGTTCCCCCGGTGCAAGATCACGCTCGCAGCATTGCGGTCGGCGTTGTCCCTGTGCCCGCAAGCGGTGCAGACGAAGGTCGCTTGGTTCTTGCGGCTTCGGCTGTCCACGGTCCAGCAGGACGCGCAGGTTTGGGACGAGTAAGCGGGGTCCACCTTCACGAGCCTTGCTGCCTTGTAGAGCAGCATCGTCTCGACCTGGTGCCATCCGACATTCAGGATGGCGCGGTTAAGCCCGCGCTTCTGGGCGACGTTCCGTCCGGGTGCATCCAGCGTTCCGGCTGCGGAGGCGGTCATGTTTTTCGTGCGCAGCCGCTCGATCACGACACCGCCGAAGCGTCTGGTAACGTCGGTCGTGGCAACATGCGCCCAATGCTTGCGGGCGCGTGCCTCGCGGGCCTTCAACGCCGCGATACGGCGCATCCCCTTCCGCCAGCGGTTCGACCCACGCATGCGGTTTCGGAGCTGATGCTGCGCTTTTCGTGCCGCCTTGGCGCGCTTCTCGACCTCTGGTGGCAGGCTGTAGCCGGTGCCGTCGGACAACATCAGTGGCACGGTCACACCCCTGTCGATCCCGACCGTCTGACCGTTGTCGGGCGTGTCACGGTCGATCCGGCAGCCGATGCTGAGCTGCCAGCCAAGGGGGGTCAGCGTCACGGTCACTTCGCGGGTGTCGCCCTCGACGGGGCGAGTCAGGCGAAACCTGACCCATCCGATCCTGGGCAGCTTCACGCGACCCCAGCGTCGGTTGATCTTCTCTACGCGGACCTCGCGCCCGGGGAAGGAAAAGGCGTCGTTCACGCCCTTCTTCTTCGGCCTGGGGTAGCCGCCCTTGCCCTTCCATGCGCGGCGATACGCTTCATCCAGCGCTTTCAGGGTGCGCTGCTGCGCGGTCACGCTGACCTCGCGGACGAAATCGACGTCCGCCCGCAGGAGGGTGAGTTCGCGGGCTTGCGCCACATAGTTCAGGTTGTCGCCCGTCACGGCCTGATAGCGCCGCCAATGGTCACGGCGCTGTTCCAGCGCAAGGTTCCAGACGAGACGGCACACGCCAGCGAAGCGGCCCATCTGGTCCGCCTGATCCTGCGTCGGGCGCAGGGCATATGTGTAACCTCGAAACTGCATACAACCTGACATGGAAAGTAACATGCTAATAACCGCAAGTGCTAAAACGCGGGTTCCTCCCCGCCCTGAAGGACGGGGTCTCCCCCGCGCGCACCGATGACCCAGGATACCGAAGACCTCGCAGCGCGACTGGCAGCCCTCGAGGACCCGACAGGCACGGCGCGAGAACCTGCGCGCGCCTCCCCCCTGGTCATCATTCTGGGCGTCGCCGGGATTGCTGCCGCAGGTGGCCTTGCTTGGGCCGCTCTGCAACCGACACCGGACGCGCCCATGGTGACCGCTGCCCCGGAAGAGTTCCAGACGACAGGCTCCGGGTTTGGGGATCTTGCCCCGATGCCTGTCGCGCAGCCCGAGCCACCGCCTGCAGCCCAGAGCGGCCCTTCTGATTCCGAGTTGGCGTTGATGGAAAGCCTCGCCATCTTGCGGGCCGAATTCGAGGCGTTGCAGGCGCGACCCGCAGAGACCTCGGAGAGCGGGGCAGAGCAGGCCATCGCGGAGCTCACCGCGCAAATCACGGCCCTGCAGGCTGCATCCAAAGACGCGCAGCACGCGCTTGAACGGCAACTGACGAAACGCGATCGTGAACTGGACCAGCTACGCATGGACCTCGAGATCGCGCGACTGAACCCCCCGGAGCCTGCAGCCATGAGACCCGATGAAAAGGAACTGCGGCTTGCCGAGCTTGAACGCAGGCGGCTCACTGAGGCCGAAGCCCGCGCCGAACGCATTGCATCACCCATGATCGCGTTTTCCGGAATGGGAGCGGGTGCGGATCGCGAGAATGCGCAGGAAACCGCACGCCTCAACGCCGATGAAGCTTTCGTGCGGGCAGGGGCACAGCCATCGCCTGTGAGCCGGGCCGAAGTGATCGTGAACCCATCGAATACGGTTATCCAAGGGACCATGATTCAGGCTGTGACCGAGACCGCGCTTGACAGCACGCTGCCCGGCGCGATCAGAGCCATCGTCTCCGAGGATGTCCATTCCTTCGACGGCACCCGCATCCTGATCCCGCGCGGCGCAAGGCTGATCGGGCGTTACCGCTCGGAGTTGGCGCTTGCACAATCGCGCGTCATGGTGGCCTGGGACCGGATCATCCTGTCCGACAATCAGACCGTCAGGATCAGCGCTTTCGGTGGTGACGCACTCGGACGCACCGGGACCACCGGCTTTGTCGATACGCGCTTCGCGCAGCGGTTTGGGTCGGCGGCGCTCATCTCCCTGATCACAGCTCTGCCTGCCGCCGCAGCCGGAGAAATTGGCCGCGAAACCGCCGCGGATATCACGAGAGATGTCGGCACCGATCTGGGCGACAGCACCCAAAGCGTGATGCAGGATTACCTGGCGATCCGCCCCGTGATCCATGTTGACCAGGGCACAAGGATTACCGTGATGGTCGACCGCGACCTGGAGGTCTTCTGACATGGCCGCAAGCTATCTCGAGGCTTCCTTTGACCGGCTGGGGGCCGCCGTTCAGCGCGATGACACGATCGAGATCTGCATCAACCCTGACGGACAGGTCTGGGCCGAGTTCCAGGGCGACCATTTCATGCGCCGGATTGGCGCGCCGCTGAGCCAGACCGAAATCAAGGACCTCGGAAACCAGATCGCCTCCACCGCCTCAACCACCCTCAGCATCAAGAAACCTATCGTCTCGGTCAGCATTCTCTACCGCGATCGCCCGATACGAGCGCAAGTCCTGCAGCCCCCGGTGGTGGAAGGCGGCTTCTCGATCTCGCTGCGCTTCTTTTCCTCTCTGCCGCTGGACGCAATTCAACTCGGCTTCCTCCATGGTCGGGAACACAGCCTCGAGGCGCTCCGGCGTGACCGCAACCGTTCGCTGCGAAACGTGGTGGCCGAGGGCGACATTGATGCCGCCTTGCGCTTTTGCGTCGAGAACAAGCTCAACATGATCATCTCGGGCGGTACCTCCACCGGCAAGACGGTCGTCGCACGCAAGATCCTTTCGATGATCCCGCCAGAGGAGCGGATCATCACCATCGAGGAGGCCGCCGAATTGCGCCCCGAGCAACCAAACGCCGTGACGCTCATCGCCGACCGTGATGCGGAGGCATGCAGCGCTGATGTTCTGCTGGCCTCGACACTGCGCATGCGGCCCGACCGGATCGTGCTCGGGGAGGTCCGTGGC
>NZ_JAWLHP010000117.1:0-3708 GCF_041690275.1 Thioalkalivibrio sp. | reverse complement strand
CTGACCCGGGCGCAGATCCTGCAGCAGGCCGGCACCTCGGTGCTCGCCCAGGCCAACGCCGCGCCGCAGAACGTGCTGGCCCTGCTGCAGTAGTAAGCCACGGGTTCAGCCTCCTCAGGACGACGCGCGCCAGGGACGGCGCGGGAGGATGGACCCGCTCCGGCGCGTCCATCCTTCTTCCGTTTTGACCCATCGAGGGTGCCGACATGATGAAGAACAGCCTCGTGGCCCCGCTCCCGTTGCCGTCGCCGGCCGGCGCCGCGCGGGTCGCGGACGCGCGCGCCGCAGGCGGCAGGGTGGAGCCGCCGGTGCAGGCCGCGGGCGGCAAGGAATTGCCCGGGACCGGGGTCTCCGGCGCGCGGGACGGGGATCTCCCGACCGTGGTGGCATCCCTGAACGAGTACGCGCAGAGCGTCAGGCGGGACATCCAGTTCGCGATGGACGAGTCCAGCGGGCGCACGGTGATCACCGTGCGTGACAGCGAAACCGAGGAGATCATCCGCCAGATCCCGTCCGAATCGGCGATGAAGCTCGCCTCGTACCTGCGCAGCGAGGGCCGGCTGCAGGGCTTCGGCCTGGTCGAGAAGGCCTGAGTGGCACGGAAGTTGAATAGGCCGGGCTGTGCGGAACAGGGGGGCGCGATCGGGCGGAAGGCCCGGTCGCTGCCGCCGCCGGGATACGGAAACAGGGGTTCGTGATGATCAGTTCGCTGGGAATCGGCTCGGGGCTCGACCTGAACGCGCTGGTCGATCAGCTGGTCGCGGCCGAGCGAGAGCCCAAGGTACAGCGCCTGGATCGCCGGGAGGCGGACCTCCAGGCCCGCATCTCCGGCTTCGGGGCCGCCCGCGGCGGTCTCTCCGGGCTGGAGACCGCCCTGGACAAGCTGTCGACGCTGCAGCAGGGGCGGACCGCGTCTTCGTCGGACGACGACCGCCTCGAGGTGTCCGCGAGTGATGGGGCGGCCACCGGCAGCTACCGCATCGAGGTCAGCCAGCTCGCCGCCGCCCAGTCCCTGGCCAGCGGCCGCTTCGCGGACGCGGACGCGCCGCTCGGCACCGGGACGCTCAGCCTGCAGGTCGGCGACGGGACGCCGGTGGCGATCGGGATCGATCAGGAAAACAACAGCCTGCGCGGTATTCGTGAGGCGATCAATGCGGCGGATGCCGGGGTGCAGGCCAGCATCGTGAACGACGGCGAGGGCGCCCGGCTGGTGCTCAGCGCCGCGCAGACCGGCGCCGACCAGACCGTCGCGGTCACGGTATCCGGAGACGAGGCCGCGGTCGGTGACCTCGCGCGGCTGGCCAGCGAGAACCTCACCGAGACGGTCGCGGGCCGGGACGCGGAGCTGGTGCTGAACGGCCTGCCGGTCACCAGCCCGAGCAACAGCCTCGACCAGACACTGGAGGGGATGACCCTGCAGCTGAAGGGCACCACGGAGCCCGGCGCGCCGATCACCGTGACCGTCGGCGAGGACCGCGCCGCGGTCCGCTCCGCGCTGAACGAGTTCGTGAAGGCCTACAACGGCGTGATCGACACCGTGCGCGACCTGACTCGCTACAACCCCGAGACGCAGGAGGGCGCCGCGCTGGTGGGCGACAGCACATTGCGCTCGGTCCAGGGCCGGCTCGCGCAGGGGTTGCAGTCCCCCGGTTCCGACCCGGAGGCCGCCTTCACCAACCTGGTGAACCTGGGCGTGAATTCCGACCGCAACGGCCGGCTGAGCCTGGACAGCGCCGCGCTGGACCAGGCGATGGATCAGGACTTCAGCGGGGTGATCGGGCTGGTCAACGAGGTCAGCGCGGGCCTGCGCGACTCGGTGAAGGGCTTCACCGAGCCGGGGGGGCTGCTGGAGTCGCGCACCGAGGGTCTGCAGACACGGATGCAGGGGATCGACCGGCAGCGCGAGGCGCTGGATCTGCGCATCGAGCGGCTGGAGGCGCGGCTGGTCCGCCAGTTCGGCGCGATGGACGCGCTGGTCGGGCAGCTGCAGGGCACCAGCCAGTTCCTCGACCAGCAGCTCGGGGCAATGAACGCGACCCTCGATCGGGGGCGTTGAGGTGGATAGAGAGTGCAGCCACGGAAGGACACGGAAGGACACGGAATAGAGATGAAATGTTGCTGAATTTCCGTGCCCTTCCGTGGCTCGCCTCTTCTTGTTCGGCGGGCACCCGGGCACCGGGGCACCAGGGCATTCGAAACATCAGGATAGGGCGTTTATTTCATAACAGGCGTTATTCCAGAGGGACCAGTCATGTACCAGATGGGTATTCAGCAGGCGCTCAACCAGTACCGCGACGCGGGGGTCATCGCCGAGGTCGGCGATGCCGATCCGCACCGCCTGATCCAGTTGCTGTTCGAGGGTGCGCTCGATCGCATCGCAATCGCCCGCGGCGCGATGCGCCAGGGCGACGTGGCCGTGAAGGGCTCGCGCATCAGCCGGGCGATCCAGATCATCGACGGGCTGCGCGCGCACCTCGACCGCGAGAAGGGCGGCGAGATCGCCGCCAACCTCGACGCGCTCTATGACTACATGGAGCGGCGGCTGGCCGAGGCCAATCTGCGCGACGACATCACGATGCTGGACGAGGTCGCCAACCTGCTGCGCGAGGTCAAGAGCGGCTGGGAGGCGATTCCGCAGCAGAGTGCGCCGACCGCCGCGAACGGCTGAGCCGATGTCCACCGAGGCCGCGCAGACCCACCTCGAGGAGGCCCTCCGGCTGGTTCAGGAGGCGCTGGCAGCGGCCGGGTCCGGTGAATGGGAGCGCGTGTCCGAGCTGGACGTGCGCTGTCGCGAGGTCTCGAAGGCGATGGGCGACGAGCTGCAGGGCTACGACCCGCGTCCGCTGCTGCCGGGCCTGGTGCGGTTGCGCGAGCGCCATCGCCACCTGCTGGCGCTCGCGGAGGGCCATCGCGACGAGCTGGCCCGGGCGAGCCGCGAGTCGCGGCGCGGACGGCAGGGCGCGCGCGCCTACGAGGACAACACATGAGCGCGCGGGGGCCGTCGTCTTGCCTGCGTCCGCGGGGACTGTTCCAATGACCGGACGCCCATGCCCCGGTCCGTCTTTCGAAGATGCCAGGTGAGCCGTTTGCCGACGCCCTCGTCTGCGAGGACGAGATGCCCCTCGATTGGGAGGCGGTCGATCAGTTGCCTCCGGGGTCGCGTCTCGCGACCCTGAATGCCAGCAACGAGGCCCTGCTTCGGGTGCAGGAAGGGCTGGAGGAACCCGCCCGCGGCAGCGAGGAATCCCAGGAGATGGCGCAGGAATTCCAGCGCCTGGATGCGAAACTTAACCTGATGCTTGAACTTATGGCGGAGTGGCTGCGCCGCCAGGGCGACCTGCCCCCGGCGGTTCCGCTGCGTTTCAACGCCCGGGGCATCGCCTGGGAGGCGGACGCGCCGCCGCCGCCGGACACGCTGGTGCGCCTGCGGCTCTACGTCTGCCCGTCCCTTCCGAAGCCGCTGGTGCTGTACGGGCGCGTGCTCCGCCACGAACCGGGTGCGTCGGCAACGCGGGCGGTCGCGGCCTTCCTGGAACTGTCCCCCGCGGCGGTGGACGGCCTCGAGCGGCTGGTCTTCCGCCGCCACCGGCGCGAGGTCGCGCTGCTGCGCGGGCAGTCGCGCAACTGACTTTCATGGCGCGTAGCCACCCCCCCGCCCGTGAACGAGGACCGTAGGGTGGGCAAAACGAAGTGTGCCCACCACAGACC
>NZ_JAWLHP010000116.1:0-3822 GCF_041690275.1 Thioalkalivibrio sp. | reverse complement strand
TCCCACAGGCAGCGCGTATCGGCATGATCGTCAGGTGCAGGGGACCAGCACCGATCGGGTTGTGAAGGTCGCCTGCTCGGCCACCTGCGGCACCGACACCATCTGATAGGGCCGGGTCAGCGCCTGGGTGGTGATGCATTCGGGGCCCGGTGACTGCAGCACCACCTCCACCATCAGCTCGTCATCTCCGAGTACCGCCCGATCGACCCGGATGCTGTGTCCGCCGGTGGGCTGTTCGCCCATGAAGACGGCGATGACGCCATCGCGCTCGAAGTCCACCGAGGGCCGAGCTCCGGTCTGCGTCGTCTCCCACAGGGATTCGAACCCATCGGGATCCGTGATCCACTCGAAGCGCGTCTCTGTCTGCAGGCTTTGCTGGCCCTGGGCCAGAACGGTGATCGGCAGTTCCTCCTCCGGAATCGGCGGACCCAGGCAGCCTGCCGCCAGCAGCGGAAGCGCGAGAATCAGAAATCGGTGCATCGCTGGCTCCAGTATTCGTCTTGCGGGCCATTCGGAAAGGCGCGTCGTCACCGGACCACCATACCGTTTCTGCCGCGCACCCGCTCCCCCCTCCACCGCAGGCGGGAGAGGGCAGCGCAGGCCGCGATTTCCATGCTTACTGTTATTGCACCCGTGCGTCATCCCCGACCATGAAAGAAGGGCGTAGGGTGGGCAAAACGAAGTGTGCCCACCACAGGCCGCGACGGTCAGGATGGTGGCCCCGCTGCGCTTGGCCCACCCTGCGCCGAAGAGCGGCTCGCGGCGGGAGTGGAGAGGGCCTTCACGCTAACCCGTGTCGCCCAGCCAGAAGCCCACCGAGCGGTCCAGAAACTCCTTCCAGGTCATGTAGTGCGAGCCGTCGCAGGAGAAGGTGAGGCTGATCATGCCGTTGAACAGATTGATCGAGGAGGAACGCAGGTAGACGGTTTCATCGGCGAAGCGCAGGGCCTTCAGGTTCTCGAGGATCTCCGGGATCGCCTCCGCCGGCATCAGGGCAGTGTCCGGATAGGGCATCCGGGGAAAGGCGAGACAGGTGTCCGGCTCGCTCAGTGCGTCGTGGGTCAGGATGCGGTAGCGGTAGGGGTCCTCCAGCGTCCAAACGGTCGCCCGGCTGCTCGAGAAGTGCAGCACACACTGGAATACGCCGCGTTCGCTGAAGAGCTCTTCCAGCACGGAGAGCACGCTGTCCATGTCCCGGTCCATCAGGCTGTCGGTGCGCGTCTGCAGGAACACCGTGCCGCGGATCGACGGGTCGCCCTTGATCTGCCGCCACTCGGTCGATTCCTCGTACAGGTCTCCGCTGTGCGGCAGGTTCCGCAGGTCGAAGTCGGCCCCGAGGAAGCCCAGCGCGGTCCCGTCGGCGTCGCGCACCAGTTGCAGGGCCGTCAGCGAGGGGCGGCGTCCGATCAGGCTGATGTAGGCCTCGGAGAGCAGGAAGCCGTCCGCAGGCACCAGCTCCTTCATGTACGGCCGCTGCGAGCGGTCGCGCCCGTAGTGCTCCGGCAGCAGGCCCGCGTGCGACACGTTGTCGCAGATCTGGATGCCCCCGGTGTTCAGCGCGTAGAGATAGGTGCAGTGCGGCAGTTCCCGGATCGAATTCTGCAGCACGGTGGTCACCGGGCCGCGTTCCGGCCACGCACCGCGCAGACGCCGTGCGATGCGATCCAGCGGTTCGTGCAGCTCCTGCTGCAGCCGCCGCCGCTGTTCGTCGATGTTGCTTCGCAGCATGTCCATGGTTGTTGGTCTCGCCTGCGCCTCCCGAGTTCGTGGGGCCAGTCATTTCAAAAGTCTATACAGACAATAGTTTCAATTGTCTTTCAACATGGTGATCGTGGCTCGATACTACACCCAAGGAATTTGCGGGAGACAAGCCATGACAAAGACCATCTCGTTCGGCATCGTCCATTTCACGGTGGCCATCGGGGTCGTGTACGCGTTGACCGGCAGTCTCGTGATCGGGGGACTGATCGCGTTGATCGAGCCACTGGTGAACACCGCTGCCTACCACTACCACGAAAAGGCGTGGGCCTGGTTCCGCGCGCGACCCTGCGGGCGGCAGCGCGCTGCCAGCGCGCTGGCGAGCTGAGCCATGGCAGCCGTTCTCAGCCGGGGTGTCGCGCCCCGGATTCGCCAGGCCGGTGGCTACGATCTCGACGCGGTGAACGCGGTCGTGGAGGCCGGTGTGCGCAGCTGGGATCTGCCGGAGCGCGTGAAGCGCCTCGTGATGCCGAGCTACCGCTACACCGCGGCCGATCTGGAGCACCTGGACCTGCGCGTGCTCGAATTCGAGGGTGAGCTTGCCGCGGTGGCCGCGTGGGAGCCGCTCGCGCCGGAGGAACTGCCCGAGCCGGTTCCGGCAGCCCTCCTGCACGGCCTCTACGTGCGTCCGACCCACCATCGCCGCGGCCTCGGCACCCTCCTGGTGGAGGACGGGGCACAAGCGGCCCGCGCGGCCGGGCAGGCCGGAATCCTGGTGCGCGCGCAGGCCGGGGCCGAGGGCTTTTTCGCCGGTCGCGGATTCACCCGGCTTCCGGTCCGCGACGAGGCCCGCGACTACGCGGCGCGCCTCTGGCGCCCGGTCTCGTGACCGCGGGCTTCTCTGGTAATCTAATGGGCTCTCCAGTCATTGTGAGGTGAGCCGATGAGCGATTCCCGGGAGTGCCGTGTCGCGGTCTTCAGCGCGCAGAAATACGACCGCGTGTTCCTCACACAGGCCGCGACCGACAGCAACGTTCAGTTCCACTTCCTCGAGCCCCGGCTGGAACCGGACACGGTGGTGCTGGCGCAGGACGCGACGGCCGTCTGTGCGTTCGTCAACGACCGCCTGGATGCCGAGGTGCTGAATGCACTGAAGTCCTCGGGCATCGATCTCGTCGCGCTGCGCTCCGCGGGCTTCAACAACGTTGACCTGGAGACGGCCGAGAAGCTCGGGGTGCGCGTCGCGCGGGTGCCGGCCTACTCGCCCAGCGCGGTGGCCGAGCACGCGGTGGCGCTGATCATGACCCTGAACCGCAAGACCCACCGGGCCTTCAACCGGGTGCGCGAAGGCAACTTCCTGCTCGACGGCCTGATCGGCTTCGATCTCAACGGCCGCACCGTGGGGATCGTCGGCGCGGGCAAGATCGGGCGCACCTTCGGCCGCATCATGCAGGGCTTCGGGTGTACCGTGGTCGCCTTCGATCCCTACCCGGATCCCGAGGTCGAGGAGAGTGGCATCGAGTTCCTGCCCTGGGAGGCCTTTCTCAGCCGCTGCGACGTGATCAGCCTGCACTGCCCGCTGACGCCCGAGACCCACGACATGATCGACGCCGAGGCGATTGCGCTGATGAAGCCGGGCGTGATGCTGATCAACACCAGCCGCGGCACGATCATCGACACCGCGGCGGTGATCGACGCCCTGAAGAGCGGGCATATCAGCAGCCTCGGTCTGGACGTCTACGAACAGGAGGAGAACCTCTTCTTCAAGAATCTCTCCGACGAGGTGATCCAGGACGACCTGTTCCAGCGCTTGCTCACCTTTCCGAACGTGCTCGTGACCGGCCACCAGGGCTTCCTGACCCGGCAGGCGATGGAAGAGATCGCCCGCACCACGGTGGAAAACCTGCGCTGCCTGAGCAACGACGAGCCCTGCATGAACCGGCTGGTGTAGGCGCCCGGGCGTCGGGGAAGGGCCGGAGCGTGGGGCTCCGTGACCGGACACGCTCGAGCCTTCCCTGGGCGCTCGATGGCGGCCATCCGTGGCCGCCAACGGTCCGGTCACGAAGCCCCACGCTCCGGCCTTCAGGACCGTAGGGTGGGCAAAACGGAGTGTGCCCACCACAG
>NZ_JAWLHP010000115.1:0-4069 GCF_041690275.1 Thioalkalivibrio sp. | reverse complement strand
GGGGGGTGGTCTGGGGCAATGGCGGATTTCAAACGTCTTCAGCGTCCATGCGCGACAGCATGCGCATCCCGCCGACCATGCACTGCAGCGCCTGCAGCGCAGCGGCCTCCACATCGGGACTGCCGGCCTGCGGCAACTCCCAGCGCTTGAGCCGGCAACTGACTGGCCGCTCCGCCGGAAACCCGCGGGCGGCCTCGCTATCCACCGCCACCAGCAGATCGGCCCATTCCAGGTCCTTCCGGCGGAGATCGTGCATGGATCGCGCGGGGCGCACCTCCAGCCATTCCGCCAGCGCCGGTTCCGCGGCCAGGTCCTTCACCACCTGCGCGCGGCCGTCATCGATGACGGCCGCGACCAGCAATCGTGCGGGACGCTTGTACATGGGTCAGAAGGCCGCCAGGCGGGGGCGGTCGGCCTCAGGCATCACCCAGGACGCGCTGCCGGTGAGCCGCCGCGAAATCCAGCATCCGCTGTGTCGCGGTCAGGGCCTTCACGCGTTCGTCTTCGTCCACGAAGATCTCGGCACCCCCCTGCTCCAGCGTGGTCGCAAGGCTGGTCAGGTCGTTCATCGCCATCCAGGGGCAGTGCGCACAGCTGCGGCAGGTCGCGCTATGGCCGCCGGTCGGGGCCTCGATCAGGCGTTTTTGCGGTGCCGCCTGCTGCATCTTGTAGAAGATGCGGTTGTCGGTCGCGACAATGAACTCGGATTCCGGCCGGTCCTTGACCGCCGCGATCAACTGGCTGGTGGAGCCGATCACGTCCGCCTGCAGGATCACGTCACGTGGTGACTCCGGGTGCACCAGCACCGCGGCCGCCGGATGCGCCTTGCGCAGCTTCTCCAGTTCCCGCGAACGGAACTCGTCGTGCACCACGCAGGAGCCGTCCCACAGCACCATGTCGGCGCCCGTCTCCCGGCGGATGTAGTCCCCGAGGTGACGATCCGGCGCCCAGAGGACCTTCTGCCCCTGGTCACGCAGCCATTCAATCAGCGGCACCGCAATGCTGGAGGTGACCACGTAGTCGGAAAGCGCCTTCACCGCCACCGAGGTGTTCGAATACACCACCGCTGTGCGGTCCGGATGCTGTTCCCGAAAGGCGCGGAAGGCATCGGCGGGGCAGCCGAGATCCAGCGAGCACTCCGCCTTCAGTGTCGGCATCAGCACGCGCTTCTCGGGACTCAGGATCTTCGCGGTCTCGCCCATGAAGCGCACGCCGGCCACGACCAGCGTGGACGCCGGATGCTCCTTGCCGAAGCGCGCCATCTCGAGCGAATCCGCGATGCAACCGCCGGTCTCCTCGGCGATGCGCTGCAGCGAGGAATCGACATAGTAGTGGGCCACCAGCACCGCGTCCTGCTCTTCCAGCAGCGTCTTGATACGGGCCGTCAGCGCTGCCTGCTCCGACGCGTCCAGATCCGGCCGCTCGGAGACGATCGTTGCCGTTTCCGGAACGGAATACTCGGCTTCTGCCAGTGCCATGGTCTACCTCGAAAATCCACGCAACCGGGAGCGGGCCTGGTGCGCCCACAGTGGTCGTGACCCCGGGTCAGGGGCTGCGCCCAATCGCTCCTTGAGGGATGCCCGGCCGCGATCCGGCGCATGATCCCGCGGATCATGCAATGCAACCGGGGGATGTTCCCATGCGCAGATCAGTGTCATCGCAAGTTCATGATACTACGACTCACCGGCATGGGCAGTGTTCCTGTAAAGGGGACGGGGCTAACGGCCATCACCCTGCGCCACCCCCCCGATGAAAGCGCAAGCGCCGTATGGAGTGCGGCGGCCTGCCGCCGCTTTGCCCTGCAGGAGGCTCGCCTCCTGCCGCGGAAGCACGCTCAAGCACGTGAAAGCGGAAGCAAGCTCCCGCACTCCATGGCACCAACCCGGCGCAAGGGACCGCCCCCGCGGGACAGATTTATAAATCTGTCCCCGGCCCTTCAAAACGCCACGAACAATACAGCAGCCTTGCCGCGCCGACCCCGCCTTGGGCACACTCCGTGCGTTCCCCACTACCGCGTGCCAACCTTGGCCAACTATTCCGAACGCTACCGGGCGCTATCCTTCGATGCGCGCATGGAGCTCGCGCTCTCCGCCGATCTCGATCCGGACTGGCGCCCGCTGCTGGTGCGCGACCAGCACGCGCAGGTGAAGGCCTACTTCTCCCGCCGCGTGGACCTGACCCCGGAAGAGATCGCCCTGCTCCTGGGCGACCCGAACCAGACGGTGCGGCTCAACTGCGCGAAGCGCAAGGACCTCACGCCGGAGCAGGTCGAGGCCTGCGTCCGCGACCCGGACCCGAACCTGCGCTACTTCGTCGCGCGCAACCCGCTGCTGACCGAGGAGCAGCGCCAGCGCCTGCTCGCGGACAGCGACGAACTGGTGCGCATCGCCGCCCGCAAGGGCCCGAAGGAACGCACCACCCGCTCCCGTCCCGGACAGGCGGAGATGCTTCGCTAACGGTCACGAAGCAAGGGTCCGGGGGACAGACTTATAAATCTGTCCCCACCGGGCAACGCGCCGTTGGCGCCGGCCAGTACGCACGGAACCAATCGACGCACCGAGGCACTCAGATCCATCCATGACCACGACAAACGCCCGCAAACCCCGCCGCTGGCGGCGCTGGGTACTCGAGATCGCGCTGATCCTCGGCGTGGTGCTCCTGGTGCGCGCCTGGCTCGCGCGCGACCTCGCGCAGGGACCCGCGCCGGAGTTTCAGGCCCTGCTGCTGGACGGCAGCCCGGTCACCCTCACGGAGTTCGCGGATCGCCCGATGCTGCTGCACTTCTGGGCCACCTGGTGCCCGATCTGCCGCCTGGAAGAGGGCGAGATCATGCGCCTGAGCAACAGCCATCCGGTGCTGACCGTCGCGATGCAGTCCGGCAGCGCCGCCGAAGTGGACGCGCATCTGAGCGAGCGCGAACGTGAACTCGCCGTGGTCAACGACCCGGACGGTGCGCTCGCCCAGCGCTACGGCGTGCGCGCCGTCCCCAGCACCTTCATCATCGACCGGGATGGGCAGATCGTCTTTCGCAAGCAGGGATATGCGCCGCCGCTGGAACTGCGTTTCCGGCTTTGGCTGGCGCGGTGGTTGTAGCCCGATGGAGCGTCCGCACCGAGACCCGCCGTCAAAGCTCCCGCAGCACCCGAAAGCCGAGATTGGTGTCCATCTCGGTGAGGTGCCGGCGGCGGCGGGCGGCGCTGCGGCAGGCGACGGCCGGGTCGAACCACGAACCGCCCTTCACCACCACCCAGTCCTGGTCACCGCCGCGGGGATGGACACCATCCCGCGGTAGGTCCACGTGGCTGTCCCGCCAGGGCGAGCATGTGAACTCCTGCACGTTACCGTGCATGTCGTGCAGCCCCCAGAGGTTGGGCGGGAAGCTGCCGACATCCAGCGGGCGCGGCGTCGGGATGCACAACGGGATGTACCACTTGCGTCGCTCGCGCCGCTCGTCATAGGGGAACAGCGAGTTGAAGTGCACGTCCCGGCAGCCCACGGAATCACCGAAGGCAAAGGCCGTGCGCGTGCCGGCCCGCGCCGCGAACTCCCACTCGGCCTCGGTCGGCAGCCGGTAGCGCTGGCCGGTGACGTCGCGCAGCCACTCGAGGTAGGCCTCCACGTCCGATCGGCGAACGTTGAAGACCGGCTGCCGGTCACTCTTCGGCCACAGCGCCTCCGGCCGCGGCCTCCACCCGGTCGCCTGCTGAAAGGCGGCGAACTCGGCCCGGGTGACCGCGTGTCGCCCCAGCGCGAAGGGGCGCTCGATCAGTATGTAACGCCGCGGGGACTCGCTCTTCTCGTGCCCGAATTCGGAGGCATCCGAGCCCATCTCGAACTCTCCGGCCGGGATCACCTGCAACTCCGGCACCGGCACGTCTTCGCGGCTGCGGTCGCGGAACATCACGGGCACGCCTGCTGTGCGCGCCGCCTGCTGCTGCAGATCCAGCAGATCCGCCGTGTCGAGTCGCTGTAGTGCTGCCTGTGCCATATCTGCCTCGCTCTGACGTCATTCGTCCCCGCGCCGCTTCGACCAGCGTAATCGCGTGCAATTCAGTCGTGGCAGCGGTAG
>NZ_JAWLHP010000114.1:0-4072 GCF_041690275.1 Thioalkalivibrio sp. | reverse complement strand
AGGCCGCTCCTACGGGAAGCCAGCCCCCGGAGCGGTCTTCCCCGCGCCCGCATCGCCGGGCCCCGGGCGGGCGGCAAATATCCCGGTGATTTGCCATGGACGGGCGAATCGGGCTTGAATCCGCTTTCCGGCAAGACTCACGAATGGAGGTATCCGGGATGCATCGATCGATCGCAGGCACGCTTCGCGCCGTCACCGCCGCCGTCGGCTCCGTTGCGGCGCTGGCCATGGCCGTTTCCGCGCACGCCGACCAGCGCTTCATCACCATCGGCACCGGTGGCGTCACCGGGGTCTACTACCCCACCGGGCAGAACATCTGCCGGCTCGTGAATCGCGACCAGGACACTCACGGAATGCGCTGCAATGCGGAGAGCACCGGCGGCTCGGTCTTCAACCTGAATTCCATCGCGGCGGGCGAGATGGACTTCGGCGTCGCGCAGTCCGACTGGCAGCACCACGCCTACCACGGCACCGACCGCTTCGAGGATCAGGGCGCGAACCCCGAACTGCGCTCCGTGTTCTCGCTGCACCCGGAGCCGTTCACCGTGGTGGTGCGGGGCGACAGTGACATCCAGGACTTCGAGGGCATCCTCGGCAAGCGGGTGAACGTGGGCAACCCGGGCTCGGGCCAGCGCGGCACCGTGGAGCGCCTGATGGCGGAGTACGGCTGGACGATGGATGACTTCACCCTCGCGGCCGAGCTGCCCTCGCGCGAACAGGGGCAGGCCCTCTGCGACAACCGCATCGACGTGATCCTGTTCACCGTCGGGCACCCGTCGGCCGCGATCCAGGAGCCAATCGCCACCTGCGACGCCCGAATCGTTCCGGTGACCGGATCCGTGGTGCAGACGCTGGTCGAAGAGACGCCCTACTACTTCGACGCCAGCATCCCGGCGGGCATGTACCCCGGACAGGACGCGGATGTGCAGACCTTCGGCGTGGGCGCCACCCTGGTCACCTCCACGGAGACCAGCGACAACGCCGTCTACCACCTGACCCGCGCGGTGTTCGAGAACTTCGATACCTTCAAGGGCATGCACCCCGCATTCCAGGTGCTGTCCCCGGAGGGCATGGTGGGCCAGGGCCTCTCCGCCCCGATGCACGAAGGGGCGCTTCGCTACTACCGCGAGGCGGGGATGCTGTCGGACTGAACGCGAACCACGGGTTCTGACGCGTGGCCACGCCGCGCCCGGACTCCGGGGGGCCGGCCCCGGATGACACCGCAACGCTGGTCGAGCACATGGAAACCGGGGCGCGGCGCCCCGGTTCCGCCACCCGCACGCTGATCTACCTGACCGCGCTCGCGTGGTCGCTCTTCCAGCTCTGGATCGTCTCCCCCCTGCCCTACGCGCTGGCCCTGGGGGTGATCCCGGAGACCCACGCGCGCTCGATCCACCTCGCATTCGCGGTCTTTCTCGCCTTCCTGCTCTTTCCGGCGCGCCTGCCCTCTGCGCGCGGGCCGCACATCGCCGCGGGCTTCTACGGGCTGCTGGGGGCGGGTCTCTGGCTCCTCGCCTGGCAGCAGCACCAGGCCGACCAGCCCTGGGCGACCGTCTACCTGCTGATGGGCGCCGCCGCACTGGCGCTGGCCTGGCCCGCGTGGCGGGTTGCGCCGCTCGAACGCGTCCCGTTGGTCGACTGGCTTCTCGCGCTGACCGCGGCCTTCGCCGCGGGCTACCTCTTCCTGTTCCACCAGGAGCTGGCCCAGCGGCCGGGACGCCCGGAACTGCCCGACATGATCGCCGCGGGCCTGGGCCTGCTGCTGCTGCTGGAGGCCACCCGGCGCGTGCTCGGTCCGGCGCTGATGGTGATCGCCGGCGTCTTCCTGATCTACACCTTCGCCGGTCCCTGGATGCCCGACCTGCTCGCCCACCGCGGCGCCTCCTTCGGGCGCGCGATGTCGCAGCAGTGGCTGTCGAACGAGGGCGTGTTCGGGATCGCGCTGGGCGTATCCACCAGCTTCGTCTTCCTGTTCGTGCTGTTCGGCGCGTTGCTGGAGAAGGCCGGCGCCGGCGGATACTTCATCCGCGTGGCCTTCTCGCTGCTGGGGCACATGCGCGGCGGCCCGGCCAAGGCCGCGGTGGTGGCCTCGGGGCTGACCGGCGTGGTCTCCGGCTCCTCGATCGCGAACGTGGTCACCACCGGCACCTTCACCGTGCCGCTGATGAAGCGCACCGGGCTGACCGCCTCCAAGGCCGGCGCGGTAGAGGTCGCCAGCTCGGTGAACGGGCAGCTGATGCCGCCGGTGATGGGCGCGGCCGCGTTCCTGATGGTGGAGTACGTGGGCATCTCCTACGTGGAGGTGATCAGGCACGCCTTCCTGCCGGCGCTGATCGCCTACATCGCGCTGCTGTACATCGTGCACCTGGAGGCGTTGAAGGCCGGTCTCCAGGGGCTGCCCCGGCACCGGCCGGGCCGCCTGTCGCGCAGCGTGATCGGCCTGGGACTCTCCGTCAGCGGGCTGCTGGTGCTGGCCGGGCTCGTCTACTTCGGGCTGGGCTGGATCAAGGACGTGGCCGGGGACCACTCCTTCTGGGTGATCGGGGCGCTGGTCGGCGTCACCTACCTGCTGCTGCTCTGGCTGACCTGCCAGGTGCCGGACGCCGGATCCGAACTGGATCCGGAGATCACCGAGGTCCCCGATCCCGGACCCACGATCCAGGGCGGACTGCACTTCCTGCTGCCGGTGGTGGTGCTGGTCTGGGCGCTGGTCGTCGAGCGCCTGTCGCCGGGGCTCTCGGCGTTCTGGGCGGTGCTGTTCCTGGTCGGCATCCTGCTGACCCAGCGGCCGCTGGTGGTTTTCTTCCGCGGGCTCGGCGGGTATGGCCCGGCATTCCTTCGGGGGCTGCGGGAACTCGGCGACGGCCTGGTGCAGGGCGCGCGCAACATGATCGGCATCGGGGTGGCGACGGCGGCGGCGGGGATCATCGTCGGGACGGTGGCGATGACCGGGATCGGCCTGGTGATGACCGATCTGGTCGAGCTCCTTTCCGGCGGAAACCTGATGCTGATGCTGCTGCTGACGGCGGTGATCTGCCTGGTGCTGGGCCTGGGGCTGCCCACCACGGCCAACTACATCATCGTCGCGACCCTGATGGCGCCGGTGATCGTCGATCTGGGCGCGCAGAACCAGTTGCTGATCCCGCTGATCGCCGCGCACCTGTTCGTGTTCTACTTCGGGATCATGGCGGACGTGACGCCGCCGGTCGGCCTGGCCTCCTTCGCGGCCGCGGCCGTCGCCCGGGCCGATCCGATCCGGACCGGCCTCCATGCCTTCTGGTACAGCCTGCGCACCGTCACCCTGCCCTTCGTGTTCATGTTCAACACGCAGCTGCTGCTGATCGGGGTGGACAGCCTCTGGCAGCTGGCGCTCACCTTCTTCGGCTCGCTCGCGGGGATCCTGGTCTTCGCCGCCGCGACGCAGCACTTCTTTCTGGTCCGCAACCGGCTCTGGGAGACCGCGGTGCTGCTGCTGGTCGCGCTGACGCTGCTGGTGCCCGGTTTCTGGATGGACCGGCTGCACGATCCACTGCAGGCCCTGCCCCCGACCGAGATCGAGGCGGTGGCCGGGGATCGGCCCGCCGGCGGCCACCTGCGCCTGGAGGTGTCCGGCTACGACCTCGACGGGCAGGAGGTGGTCCGGCGCGTGATGCTGCCGCTGGGCGACCCGGCCCCCGGGCGGGAACGCCTGACCGCGGCGGGACTGGGGCTGACGACCTTCAACGACCAGGTCAACATCAGCTTCGTGCGCTTTGCAAGCGCAGCCGAGCGCGTCGGGCTGGAGGGCGGCGCGCAGATCACCGCCGTCTTCGTGCCGGCCGACCGCCCCGCCTCCGAATGGTTCTTCCTGCCGGCGCTGCTGGCGCTCGGGGCGATCGCCTGGGTCCAGCGGCGGCGCCGGGCACTCCGCATCTAAGGCGAACGCCGCAGCAGGCCAGCCCCTGGGCGAGATTCCCCGGTGCCGAGGTCACCGAAGGCCTCGCCTCCCGCAGTGGCCGTGGGAGCGGCTTCCAGCCGCGATGCCCTTGGCTCGCGCCCTGCCCGATCGCGGCCGGAGGCCGCTCCTACGGGA
>NZ_JAWLHP010000113.1:0-4454 GCF_041690275.1 Thioalkalivibrio sp. | reverse complement strand
GTGGTGGGCACACTTCGTTTTGCCCACCCTACGGCCTTCTTTCAAGACCCGGGGAGGCGCCCGTGCGCAATGACAGTTATCGGGCTGGCCGCTCCACGCGCAGGCCGTAGGCGGGACAGGGCGGCGCCGGCCGGCAGTCGGCACCGGCGGCCTCTGCGGTGGCCATGGTGCGTGCGGTGCGCTCGTAGACCGGCGCCTGGGGCGCCAGCGCCACCGCGCAGTCGGCCGCCTGGCGGGCCTGGGGCCCGCACTGGCGGGCAGCGAGCACGTGGGCGAGATTGTTCCACGCCTCGTGCCGCTCCGGCTGGCGCTGCAACAGCTCGCGCAGGGCGCTCTCCGCCGGCTCGAAGCCGCCCGCGGCGAAGTGGGCATTGGCCAGTCCGAGATAGCCGATATGCTGGTCGGGCCAGCGCTCGATTGCCGCCCGGTAGCCGGTGCGGGCGGCGTCCAGCCTGCCGGTCTGCTCGAGCTCGTGCACCGCACGCAACCAGGACAGCGGCTCCGCGGTCACGGCGGGCTGCTCCGGCGGGACCGCGACGAAGGCCCAGCGCTCGCCGCGCGCCCAGGTCCGCTCGAACCGGGACAACTCGTTCACGTGGCGCTCGATGGTGCCGCTGCGCAGCACCAGCTCCGCTGCCTCGAGGTCGTAGCCGATCACCACCGCGTAGTGCCAGCGCGGCGCGAACCCGAGCCCGAGATTCTGGAACACCAGGACCGGATTGCCCGCGGCGACCTCCGCGAGGACATCGTCAAGCTCCGGCCGCAGCCGGTAGGCCACCAGACCCCGAGCCCGGGTCGCGGCGCGCATTTCCGCCTGGAGACTGCCCTGGCGCTCCGGAACGTAGACCTCGGACACGAGATCGTCGGGATCGACGCCGAGTCCCTGCCAGTCCAGCACCGTCGCCAGCGCAGCGGGCCCGCACTGGTATTGCTCCTGCGGGAAGAACGCGACCTCGGCCAGCTCCACCCGCTCCGGCAGCTCCGCCGGAGGGGCCGTCGCGAGGCGGCTGCTCTGGGGCGCGGTGGCGCAGGCCGACAGGAATGCGACGACCAGCCCGAGCAGGAGCAGCCGCGCGGCCAGCCGCGGATACCGGCGACGGAACGGTATTGACTGCCGGAACACCGGTCAGCGTGAGGGTTGCACGAAGGCGAAGATATTCGTGAGCCCGATCGCATCCGTGATCACGAAGACCAGGAATACGATCAGCACGACCTCCAGGGTGCTGGCGCCACCGGCGGGCAGCTGCTCGAGGCGCGCGCTCAGGTCGGCGACCTCGCGGTCGGTCAGGCGCGCCACACGGGCCTCGGCATCCGCGGGATCCACGCCCAGGCGGGCCAGCGTGTCCCGGACCTCCCCGCTACCGAGGCGCTCGACCAGCATCGCGCGCTCGGCATTCGCGTTCGCGGCGTGCAGCAGCGCGCCGGTGTCCAGCATGCCCGCCATCAGCGGGGTGGCCGGCAGCAGGGTCAACAGCAGCGCGAACAGAAGGGCCAGGGCCTTCGGGGGGTGTTGGCTTGCCTTCATCAGGGTCTCCTCTGGTGGAATCGGGCACGCTGGGCTGCACCCCGGCCCGGACGACGCGATCCCGGCTGGCCGATGGCACCCGGACGGTATCTTGAACCAAACCCGGCGGCGCATAAAGGCACCGGCGCCCGGCAATGAGACCATAAAGAGCAGAAAGAGCAGACAGGGGACAGATTTACAAATCTGTCCCCGGGGGACGCCGCCCCCCCCACCCCCGGGGAACCCGAGCGTACCGATCGGAGCGAAGACCGTCAGTCGTCGTTGACTGTGAACTCAGGACAGCGCTTGGGCAGGAGCATCCCGCGGATGCGCGAGTAGCAGGGGAGGCCGTGCTCGAACGGCGGGTAGTCCTCGCCCTCGATCAGGGGCCGCAGGTAGTCGCGGCAGGCCTGCGTGATTCCGTATCCGTCCGGCGCGATGAATTCCGGGGGCATGCCCCGCTCGATGTTCGCGACCCGTTCCAGCGGCACCCGGCTGATCGTCCAGCGGTAGGGAACGCTGGACTGGCGCAGGATCACCGGCATGAAGCTGTGGTAGCCGGCCACCACGCCCTCCACGGCCGCCTTGCCCACTGCGTAGGCCTGCTGCACGTCGGCGCGCGAGACCAGGTGGCGAGCAGCCCGCTGGATGTAATCCACCACCGACCAATGCAGCTTGTAGCCGGTGCCCCTCTTGATCATCTCCGCGAGCCGCGGCGCGGCGCCGCCCAGCTGGGTATAGGCATAGACGTCGTGGCTCTGGGCCACGGCGAACAGCGAACCGTCCGCGTGCTTCAGGCCCTCCGAGACCACCACCACGCAGTAGCCGTAGCGCTCGATCACCAGCTGCAGGTTGTTCAGGAAGTCCGCCTCGTCGAAGGGCACCTCCGCAAAGAGAATGAGCATCGGCGGCTGGCCGTCGTATTCCTGGGCCAGCGACGCCGCAGCCGCGAGCCAGCCCGCATGCCGACCCATCACCTCGAGGATGAAGACCTTGGTCGAGCTCGTGTGCATCGACTCCACGTCGAGGCTGGCCTCGCGCACCACGGTCGCGATGAACTTGGCCGCGGACCCGAAACCCGGGCTGGTATCGGTGGCGTCGAGGTCGTTGTCGATGGTCTTGGGCACACCGACCGCAGTAATCGGGTACCCCATCAGATCGCTGATGCGCGCGACCTTCAGCGCGGTGTCCATCGAGCCGCCGCCGCCGTTGTAGAAGAAGAAGCCGATGTCGTGGGCGCGGAAGACCTCGACCAGCCGTTCGTACTGCCTCGGGTCGCGCTCCGGATCGCCCAGGTCGAAACGGCAGGAGCCGAAGGCGCCGCCCGGCGTGTGCCGCAGTGCCGCGAGGGTCAGCGGGTCTTCCTGATCCAGATCGAAGATCTCCTCGTTCAGCACCCCGAGGATGCCGTCACGTGCGGCGTAGCAGGTGCCGAAGTGTGCCGGGTGCGCCCGTACGGCCTCGATGACGCCCCAGGCGCTCGCGTTGATCACCGCGGTGACCCCGCCGGACTGGGCGTACAGCGCATTCTTCGGCATTGCTTCCTCCCTTGATGACGACGGCGCGCCCCAGACACGGCGTTCATGCAGAAACGGTACCAGCGATAACTCCTGACAGCCTTTGCTAATATATTGCCGTTGCAGCCGGGATGATGCCCCGGCGCAGCCCTCGCCGGGACGCCGATGCCGGAACCGCAGTCATGGCGGATTCAGCACACAGGGCGCTGGTCGCCGATTCTGTGTTGCCCCGCCCCGTCATGCAAACGCGGATGGGTGGCGCAATCCGGGGCACCGCCCTGTACGGCTGGCGCCGCACCAGGATCGGGCAGGGTCTGCACCAGCATCGCCCGCCATCCATCAGGCCAGCCAGGAAGACCATCATGCATATCGGTACCACTCTCACCAACTACATCATCGAAACGCAGCGCCAGATCCAGGGGGCGACCGGCGAATTCACCGGTCTCCTGAACGACATCGCGGTTGCCTGCAAGAAGATCTCGGGCCTCGTGGACAAGGGCGATCTGATCGGGGTGCTCGGTTCGGCCGGTTCCGAGAACGTCCAGGGCGAGACGCAGAAGAAGCTCGACGTGATCACCAACGAGGTCTTCATCGAGGCGCTCGCGCACAACGGGCACGTCGCGGGTCTGGCCTCCGAAGAGATGGACGAGATCTACCAGCTCCCCGCGGATGCGCCGCGCGGCCACTATCTGGTGCTGTTCGACCCGCTGGACGGTTCCTCGAACATCGACGTGAACGTCTCCGTGGGCACCATCTTCTCCATCATCAAGGCGCCCGAGGGGGTGACCCGTCCCACTCCCGAGGACTTCCTCAAGCCCGGTGCCCGGCAGTGCGCCGCAGGCTACTGCCTGTACGGACCCTCGACCATGATGGTCTTCGCCACCCCGCAGCGCGGCGTGCAGATGTTCACCCTGGACAAGGACTTCGGTGAATTCCTGTTGACGCACGAAGACGTTAAGATCCCCGCCGATACCAGCGAGTTCGCGATCAATGCCTCCAACAGCCGGTTCTGGGAGGAGCCCGTGAAGCGCTACGTGGATGAATGCCTGGCCGGAAAGGAGGGCCCGCGCGGCAAGGATTTCAACATGCGCTGGATCGCCTCCATGGTCGCGGAGGTGCACCGCATTCTGACGCGCGGCGGCGTATTCATGTACCCGGTGGACGAGAAGATGAAGGCACAGAATCAGGGCGGCAAGCTGCGCCTGATGTACGAGGCCAATCCGATGAGCCTGATCATCGAGCAGGCCGGCGGCACCTCCACCACCGGCCGCGAGCGGATCCTGGACATGGTGCCGCAGGACGTGCACCAGCGCGTCCCGGTGATCCTCGGCTCCAGGAACGAGGTCGATCGCATCGTCAGCTACCACGCGAACTGACCGCGACGGCCGGGGCGCGACCGGGGATCGGGCATCGCGGCTGGAAGCCGCTCCCAC
>NZ_JAWLHP010000112.1:2131-4524 GCF_041690275.1 Thioalkalivibrio sp. | reverse complement strand
ACCGACAACCACCTCTTCCTGCTGAGCCTGATCGACAAGGGCCTCACCGGCAAGGCCGCCGATGCGGCACTGGGCGCCGCCAACATCACCGTGAACAAGAACGCCGTCCCCAACGACCCGCAGTCCCCCTTCGTGACCAGCGGCATCCGCATCGGCACCCCGGCGGTGACCACCCGCGGCTTCGGCGAGACCGAGTGCAGGGATCTCGCGAACTGGATCGCGGATGTCCTCGACGATCACGAGAACCCCACCGTGATCGAGACCGTGCGCCACAAGGTGCTCGATGTCTGCGCGCGGTTCCCGGTCTACGGCTCCGGCGAATAGGACCGCGCGATGCGCTGCCCGGCCTGCGGCGCCGACGACACCCGGGTGGTCGACTCGCGCGTCGCCGGACCGGAGCAGGACCAGATCCGGCGCCGCCGCGAGTGCCAGGCCTGCGGCGCCCGCTTCACCACCTTCGAGCGCGCGGAGTTCAGCATGCCGCGGGTGGTCAAGCGCAGCGGCGAGCGGGTGGCCTTCGACGAGGAGAAGCTACGCGGCGGACTGCGCCTGGCGCTGCACAAGCGGCCGGTGCGCACCGACGAGGTCGAGGCCGCGATCGACCGCATCAAGCGGCGGCTGGCGGCCTACGGGCAGCGCGAGATCCGCGCCGACCGCATCGGCGAGTGGGTGATGGAGGAGTTGCGCGGGCTGGACCAGGTCGCCTACATCCGCTTCGCCTCGATCTACCTCAGCTTCGCGAACGTGCAGTCCTTCCGCGATGCGATCGAGCGGCTGGAGCAGGACCTGTCCCCGGAGATGCGCCGTTCCCAGCTGCGCCTGATCGCCGAGGAGGACGAGAGTGCGGCTCCCCCGGAGTCGGGGTCGTGAACGACCATGGCTGCATGGGGCGGGCGCTGCAGCTCGCCGAGCTGGGCCTGTACACCACCGATCCCAATCCCCGGGTCGGCAGCGTCGTGGTGCGGGACGGCAGGATCGTCGGCGAGGGGGCCCACTGGCGGGCCGGCGAACCGCATGCCGAGATCCACGCGCTGCGAGCGGCGGGCGATCTCGCCCGGGGCGCCACCGTCTACATCACCCTGGAGCCCTGCGCCCATCATGGCCGCACGCCGCCCTGCGCCGACGCGCTGGTTGCCGCGGGGGTCGGGCGGGTGGTGGTCGCGATGCAGGACCCGAATCCGCTGGTCTCCGGCCGGGGGCTGGAGCGCCTGCGTGCCGAGGGCATCGCGGTCGAGAACGGGGTGCTGGAGTTCGAGGCCCGGGCGCTCAATCCCGGCTTCGTGCGCCGCATGGAGACAGGTCGCCCCTGGGTTCGGGTGAAGCTCGCCTCCAGCCTCGACGGCCGGACCGCAATGGCCTCCGGCGAGTCCAAGTGGATCACCGGTCCCGCGGCGCGGCGCGACGTGCAACACTGGCGCGCGCGGGCCGGCGCCATCCTGACCGGCAGCGGCACGGTGCTCGCCGACGACCCGCACATGACCGTGCGCCTGTCGCCCGCGGAACTGGTCTCGGACAGCGGTATCGATCCGGACCGCTACCCGGAGCTGCAGGCGGTCCCCGTGCGTCAGCCGCTGCGGGTGGTGGTGGACTCGCAGCTGCAGATGCCGCTGCGGGCGCGGATGCTCGACGAGGGGACGGTCCTGGTGCTGACCGGCGCCGCCCGCAAGGACTCCGACAAGGCCGGGGAGCTCCGCGCCCGCGGTGCCGAGGTGCTCGGCATGCCGGCGCTGGAAGAGGGCAGGCTGGAGCTGTCGCCGGTCCTGGACCTGCTCGGCGAACGCGGGGTGAACGAGCTGCACGTGGAGGCGGGTTCCGGACTGGCTGGCGCGCTTGCCCGGCACGGCCTGGTCGACGAGTGGCTGTTCTACCTCGCCCCCTGCCTGATGGGCTCCGGCGCCCGGCCCCTGCTGGACTGGCCCCTGCAGCAGATGGCGGAGCGTCCCGAACTCGACGTCTTCGCCTGCGACTGGGTCGGGGACGCCCTGCGACTGCGCGCCCACCCGCTCCCCACGGGCACGTCCCCGTAGGGTGGGCAAAACGAAGTGTGCCCACCCTTGACCCCCCGCACCCCCGCTGACCATGAAAGCTCGCTCCCCGCCTGCGGAGGGAGGGTTGGGGGATGGTGGGCGCGGCGTCGGACCCGGCCCCGTTACGCCGGGCGTCCTCCCCTGCGCCGTTCGGGCTCGCCTGCGGCGGTTCGAAATCCGCTCCGGGCGGATTTGTCCCGCAAGCGGGAGAGGGGAGAAGACGCGATTGTCAGGTTAACGAAGGGTGCTCACGATGGACCATCGGGGCGGGAAGTGGTGGGCCCGCTGCGCTTGGCCCACCCTACACCGGGTTGAAATGGGGCGTGGTGGGCCCGCTGGGCTTGGCCCACCCTACACCGGGTTGAA
>NZ_JAWLHP010000112.1:0-2031 GCF_041690275.1 Thioalkalivibrio sp. | reverse complement strand
GCTTGGCCCACCCTACACCGGGTTGAAATGGGGCGTGGTGGGCCCGCTGGGCTTGGCCCACCCTACACCGGGTTGAATGGGGAACGCCGGGCGTGGGCGTCTTCCGTCTTGTACGGGTGCTTTCCCATGCCGACGGCGAATTGGGTATCATCTGGTGTTTTCCCTCATCCACCCCAACCTGATCGCACTCCATGTTCACCGGAATCATCGAGACCCTCGGTACCGTCGCGGCCCTGGAGCCGCGTGGCGGCGACCTGCGACTGAAGGTACGCGCACCGGAAATGGATCTTGGTGACACCCGGCTGGGGGACTCCATCGCGGTGAACGGGGTCTGCCTGACCGTCACTGAGCTCAATGGCGGTCGGTTTGCCGCGGACGTCAGTCGGGAAAGCCTGAGCGTGACCACCCTTGGCGATCTGGGGGTCGGCGATCGCGTGAACCTCGAGCAGGCGCTGACCCTGAACACGCGCCTGGGCGGTCACCTGGTCTCCGGTCACGTGGACGGCGTCGGGGAGGTGCTCGCGATGCAGCCCGACGCCCGCTCGACCCGGGTGCAGTTTCGCGCGCCCGACGCGCTGGCTCGCTACATCGCCGCGAAGGGATCGATCACCATCGACGGGACCAGCCTCACCGTCAACGGCGTCGACGGCGCCACCTTCGACGTGAACATCATCCCCCACACCTGGGAGCTGACGCGTTTCTCGGTCTACCGGGTCGGCAGCCGCGTGAACCTGGAGGTCGACCTCGTCGCCCGCTACCTCGAACGGCTAATGCTCGGCGAGCGCGCCGCGCAGCCCGGTCAGTCCGGCGGTCTGTCCGAGGACTGGCTGGCGCAGCAGGGCTTTCCCAACCACACCGGCCCGCGCGACTGAGTCCGCGCGCCCCCGACGGACACCCGCCATGGAATTTTCCGGTACCCGCGAGATCCTCGACGAACTGCACGCCGGGCGCATGGTGGTTATCGTCGACGACGAGGACCGGGAGAACGAGGGCGACCTGCTGATGCTCGCCTCGCACGCGCGGCCCGAGGACATCAACTTCATGGCCAAATTCGGCCGTGGGCTGATCTGCCTCACGCTGACGCGCGAGCGCTGCCGCCAGCTGGCGCTGCCGCTGATGGTCACGGACACCAACGACACGCACTCCACCAACTTCACGGTGTCCATCGAGGCCGCCGAGGGCGTGACCACCGGGATCTCCGCCTACGACCGCGCGCACACCATCCGCACCGCGGTCGCGCCGAACGCCCAGCCGAAGGACATCGTGCAGCCGGGCCACGTCTTTCCGCTGATGTCCCAGCCGGGCGGCGTGCTGGTGCGGGCGGGCCACACGGAGGCCGGTTGCGACCTCGCGCGTCTGGCCGGGGCCGAGCCGGCGGCGGTGATCGTGGAGGTCCTGAACGAGGACGGCAGCATGGCGCGCCGTCCCGATCTCGAGCGCTTCTGCGCCGAGCACGGGCTGAAGATGGGCACCATCGAGGACCTGATCCGCTACCGCATCGAGAACGAGAAGACGGTGCGCCGGGCGGCCGAGGTCGATCTTCCGACCGCGCACGGCAGCTTCCGCCTGATCGCCTTTCAGGACGAGGTGGACCACGGGCTGCACTTCGCGCTGGTCAGGGGCCAGCCGACGCCCAACGAGCCGACCCTGGTGCGCGTGCACCTGGAGCAGACGATCTGCGACACGCTCGGTTTCGCCGGCCCCGACTGCGGCTGGCCGCTGGACGACGCGCTGCGCCGGATCGACGAGGCCGGCTCCGGGGTCGCGGTGGTGCTGCGCAAGCCGGAGCCGGCCGATACCATGATCCGCCGCCTGCACGACCTGGCCGCTGGCCACGCGGACCTGCGCCCGCCGGTGCAGACCTCCGCCGACTGGCGCATGTACGGCATCGGTGCGCAGATCCTGGCCGATGTCGGCGTCGGCAAGATGCGCCTGCTGTCTGCCCCCAAGCGCTTTCACGGCCTCGGCGGTTTCGGCCTCGAGGTCGTCGACTACGTCCAGAATCCCGCCTGAAGCCGTGGGAGCGGCCTC
>NZ_JAWLHP010000111.1:0-4575 GCF_041690275.1 Thioalkalivibrio sp. | reverse complement strand
CCTGGGCGGCCAGTCCATCTCCTTCGACGTCATTCCCTCCCTGGGCTTCATGTCCGATGAAGCCCGTTCGGCGGCGCGCAAGGTGCTGCCCGACGTCCCCCGGGTGACCCTGGATCTGCCCGAGATCGAGCTTCCCAGCGGCAGCTTCGAGCTCACCCTGGTGGACTTCGACGCTCCCAGCTACGCCGGCCAGTTCGGCGTGTCCGGCACCATGGAGGATGCGGTGATCTGCCTGGCGGTGGCGACCACCGAATGCGGCGAGCAGTCGTTCCGCCGGCAAGAGACCTTCCGTCACGACTACCGTAGCAGCACTGTGGAGACTCGAGAGGTCGCCTCGTACGAGGAGCGCAGCGAGACGGAGGAGATTCGCCGGCGTCCTGGCGCCCAAGCGGCCGACGTGCGGGCGGAGACGGTGGCGCTGGCGGGCAGTGAGGCCACGGCCGAGAACTACAGCGTTGTCATCATGACCGGCGATGCGCAGCGGGATCTGCGCGTCTTCAACCTGGCGAACGCCACCACCGCCATGGTGGGCAGCGCGGCCAACGTGCTGGGTGCCGTTACCCAGAGCCCCGGCCGCGCCACCCGGCCGGCGAACGCGGTGAGCCAGAGCAACGTCTTCGTGCAGGGATTCCGATGACGCGAGCCAACGGGAGAAGCACGATGAGACGGAGCGCACTGCTGATCATGGCCGCCCTGTCGATGGCGGCAGGCTCCTCGCCTGCCGCGGCGGAGCCGCTGGAGCTCGGCGACGCCGAGCTCGACGCCATCACGGCAGGGACCAGCGGCGCGGCCCCCGAAGACGCGGCGGCCATCAGCGCAACCCGCACCACCAGCCGTGGCAACGTCATCCACGCCGAGGGCAGCGTGGAGGTGATCCGCGCCGGGGCGCAGAACGTGCTGGTGCTGCGCGACAACGCTCAGCAGAACCTGGGCGCGCTGATCAACGTGAACGCCGCCGGCGCGCCGGTGAACGTGCTGCTCAACCTCAACGTGAACATCAACTCCAACGTCGGCTCCATGCACCAGCTCAACATCAACGGGACGCCCGGCAATCTCGCGGTCACCCCGGGAGGGGGCGGTTGAGGCTCCGCGGAGCCCGTTGCGCCGTCACCGCCGCTACGCTGCTGGCCGTGAGTCTCGCTTCGCCGGCCGGCTACGCGGCCCCCCTGCGCACCGCCGCGGGGCGCATCGACGTTGCCGTGGCAACCTTCAAGTCCCTGCGCGAGGCCCGGCTGGTGCGCCAGGGCTGGGACATCAGCTGCGGCGCCGCCGCGCTCAGCACGATCCTGACTCACCATTTCCAGGACCCGTACAGCGAAGCCACCATCGCCGTGAGCATCCTGCACAATACCGACCCGGAGCGGGTCCGCGCCCGGGGCGGCTTCTCCCTGCTGGATCTGAAACGCTTCGCGGAGGCGGTGGGGTACGTGGCCGCCGGTTTCAAAGGCTTGACCCTCGAGGATCTCGAGGCCCGGCGCGTTCCGGCCATCCTCCCCGTGCGCATCCGCGACTACGATCACTTCGTGGTGTTCCGCGGCCGGGCCGGCAACCGGGTGCTGCTGGGTGATCCCGCGTTCGGCAATCTCACCATGAGGGTGGAGGACTTCCAGCAAACCTGGACCAGCACCATCGGCTTCTTCGTGTTCGCCGACCAGGCCCAGGCGGGCGGCGCATGGAGCGCTGAATCGAGCCCTCTGGAGCCGGGCGCCATGAGCTTGTTGCTGCCGGATCTGGACCACGTTCACCGCATGTACCGGGCCGGCGGCCCGGTGCCGCTGGGGCGACGGCTGGTGCCTTCGCCGACGAGCCCATGAAGACCGCGGCCGCCTGCCTCACCCTGGCGCTCCTGGCGCCGCTGCCGGCCGCCGCGGAGCCCGAGGAAACCGCCGCGGTGCAGGATCAGATCGACGAGCTGAAGCGCGCCATCCTGTCCCGCGACCGGGAGATCCGCACCCTGCTGCAGCGGGTCGAGGCCCTGGAGACCCGGGTGCGGGAGGCCGGCGCCAGCGCCGCCGCAGAGCCGGAGCCCGCCCAGCTCACCGAGACCCCCGTCGAGCCCGCCGCCGAGGCTCCGGGAGGCCAGGCGGAGGAGGGCCGGCGGCGGGCCGAAGCCGCCGTCGCCGCGGCGGAGGAGGCGGAGCGCCGTGAGCAGCAGCGTCTGGTGCGCGCCGCCTTCGAGCAGACCCTCATCGACCGCGGCGGTCTGTTGCTACCGCCGCGGACCCTCGAGGTGGAGTCGAGCCTTTCGTACATCAGCAGCTCCTCGGACCGCATCGTCATCGACGGCTTCACCATCCTGCCGGTGCTGGTGGTGGGCGACATCGTCAACGAGCGCATCCGCAGCGAGATCGTCCAGGGCGCCGCCACGGTGCGGCTCGGTCTGCCCTTCGATCTGCAGCTCGAAGCCCGGGTGCCGTTCGGCTATCAGCACCGGGAGACGGTGACCGCCGAGAACGAGGAATCGAGCCTGGAGGACTTCGGCCTCGGCGACGTGGAGATCGCCCTCTCCCACCAGCTCATGCGCGGCCGCGGCGTGCTGCCGGATCTGCTGGCCAGCCTGCGGTGGAAATCCACCACGGGGGACGACCCGTTCTCCGCCGACGCCAGCCACGAGCTGTCGCTGGGCAGCGGCTTCGAAAGCTGGTCGAGCTCGCTCACCGCCGTGCACGTGGCCGATCCGGTGGTGTTCTTCGGCGGTCTCTCCTACACCTATAACGAGCCGGTGACCACCAACGCGGGCCGGTTCGAGAGCGGCGATACCTGGGGCGGGCAGATCGGTCTGGCCATCGCCCTGAACCTCGACACCTCGGTGAGCTTCGCCTTCGATCAGCAGTTCACCGCCGCCAGCACCCTGGCCGGCGACCGGGTGCCGGGCTCTTCCGTGGTCACGGGCACCTTCGCAGTGGGGGCGTCGTACTCCGTGAGCCCCGACCTGACCCTGGACTTCAACGTCCGCCTGGGGGTCACCGAAGACTCGCCGGACATCCAGGTGAACTTCGGCATGCCAATGCGGTTCCGCTTCTAACGCTGTGGAAAGCGACTGCGCTCGCGCTGCTGTTATGCAGCGTGCAGCATGGGTGGGCCCAGACTGGAGCCACAGCATGCGCCCTCCGATAAGGCCGCCACCGCATCACGGACGCTGCCAAAGGCGGTGATCATCAAGCACGCGGGCGGATCCGCGAGCCCGTCGAACAGCCGAAGCACATCCAGACCCGATCCGTCCGGTAGCCTCAGATCCGTGATCACGAGATCCCATGGGCTCGCCGCAAAAGCGGCGCGCGCACGCTGCAAATCTCCGGCCGATTCCACCCGGCCTCGGTCTCCAACTCGTCCACCAACAGGGCCAGCAACGCCTCATCGTCCTCGATCAGCAGAATCGCCGGTTTCATTCGCCGGCCGCGCCCCGTGGAGATTCCGGAAAACTCAGCACGAATCGCGCTCCCCCGGCCGGAGGACTTTCGTAACGAGCCTCACCGTCGTGCTCGCGCATGACGTTGGCAACCATGGCGAGACCCAGTCCCGTTCCGCTGCCCGAGGAACTCACCTCCCTGTCACCGGGGCCGGTGCGCCCTCAGCATCCCCTCCCAGAAGCCCTGGTAGGCGTCGAACAGGGCCTCGTTCTCCAGCCGCAGCAGTACCTCGTCGTTGAAGCGAAGGGAGGTGGCGGAAAGATTGTGGGAGCCGGTGAGGACCACGTGCCGCGTCTGATCCGACCCGGCGTAGCGCGCCCGAATGAGCATGAGCTTGGTGTGAATGGCGTTGTCTGCCCGGGGCTGGCCCTTGTACGGCAGCACGGTCACCAGGCCCTCGAGCTCCCGCAGCACCGCGGACCCGGGGCTGTTCTTCCCCGGCTCGTCGCGCACGAGCACCCGCACGTCGCAGCCCCGATCGGCCAGGGCGCGCAGCCGCCGTGCAACCCGTATGCGGTGCGACTCGAAGCGTGAGTGCGCCACCCGGATCACGGCATCCGGATCACAGTCGATGCCGGCGAGCATCTTCACGATGGGGTCCGGCCCGAACAGCCGCGGGAAGAAGTACGCCTCGACCCCGGACTCGCCCTTGGCGCGCCTGGAGTAACGTGGGGCCCAGCGCCGCCGGCTCAGGTCGTCGAAGTACCGGCGGAAGGCCCGGTAGAGCTTGCGGTCGTTCTTGATAACCACGAGGTCGTTGTAGTGATGGAGCTGACCGGCCGTGAAGTTGGCGGAGCTCTGAGCCACCACCCAGCGACTGCCGTCCCGAAGCCGGGAGAGCAGCAGGAACTTGTTGTGGTTGATGTGAAGGCCCTGGCAGCCGCGCCGGCACACCCGCACGCACGCCCGGCCGCAGCCGTCGAGCCCGTCACGCGCCGAGCGCAGCGCCTCCACCGCCGGGTTGTCGCGCCGAAGGGACTTCGCGTCCACCAGAACCCGCACCGTCACGCCGCGCCGCCGGGCCGCCAGGAGCGCCTGCGCCACCTCGAGCCGGGTGAACGTGTAAATGGAGACGAAGACGTCGGAGCCGGGGGCGGCCTCCGAGATCATGTCGATGACGCGATCTTCCAGCCGGGTGGATACCGACCCCGGACCGGGACGGTTG
>NZ_JAWLHP010000110.1:0-4677 GCF_041690275.1 Thioalkalivibrio sp. | reverse complement strand
ACTCACCGAAGCGGTTTGACGGGCGCTGAGGTAAAAGGGGACAGATTTATTTTTCTGTTCATTTTCCTGGTTCCTGCGCCATGAATCGCCACGCCCCCCACGCTGCGCTCGCGGCTAAAGGCTTCGCTCTTGGTGATGACGGATTAATCAGCGTTTACCTGGCGTGGAAGTCGGGCATTTCTCCCTTCTCCCGCTCGCGGACAAATCCGCCGGGAGCGGATTTCGAAATGGCTTGGGCGGGCGTGAAGGGGGGAGGGCAGGATGCCTGGGGTAACGGGTTGGGGGCGAGGGCCGGGAGTGAAGGCGACGCCGCACCACCACCCCAGCCCTCCGCCGCAAGCTGGGAAGGGGCCTTCAGCGGCGGGCGTTGGCCGGTGCCTTGACCGTTAGCGGGGCCATTCCGGGGCCAAAAACAGGCGAATAAGGCGGAAAACGTCCGCTTTTCGGAGTCCTTTTATCGCTATTTCAATGGCTTGGCTTGGTCCGACCCCCGTTTCCGCCGTGTTGCATGGGAACCAACGATACGTGCGATTCGCATCAGAGTCGTTTTTTGCCCCTTAAGCTGCCCGATTCTGGGAAGATTTCTTGGCGGGTTCGGTTGGATAGATCATCCGGCCAACGGCGATAATCCCATTGGGTGGATTGACGTCCGCGCTGCGTCCATTTGTACTCCCGTCAGGGGAATCCGACCAAAGGCCCGGGTTATGAGTGAGACACGGGAGATCCAGTGCCGTGGCAAAAGCGGTGGTCTCGGGGTCATCATCCCTTTGAGTACGACAGCGGCACTGGCCGCCGATACAGTCGGCTCGGTGGATACCGCGCAGGACGGTGGAGGTTACACCGTTGCGGACCACGCCGTGCTTTTTCCCATCGCTCTGCACACTGGCCCAATCCCAACCCTGACCTATGCTGAACCCGGATGAACTAGCGGAGGACCTGGCCAATTTCTGGTTCTCCGCGATTGCGGTGGCCAGTTGGGAAGGTCGCCTCAAGATTCTGAAGCAAATCGACGCACAGTTGCTCGCGGACCTCGAAACCGCCTCCGATTATGAAGCCGTCGCGCCGCGGTTTGTGGCCGCGGTGATCGAGCGGCTGGGGTTCCCGGCGGTTGAGAACCGGGCCCAGGCCGAGATCTTCGCGAGATCGGCGTTCGCGCATCACCGTGACGTGGCCCAGACTTGGCTGCAGAGCGCGGCCAGCGTCACGCCGCCTGATACGGCTTCGAGCGGCCGGGATCGCCGTCGCTTTGCCCGCAGGGACGTTGACGCCATCAGTGAGATCTGGGTGAACGAGCGCCGGTCGCCATGCCAGTTGCTTGATCTTTCCCTTGGCGGAGTGCGGGTGACGTTGTGGGAGCCGGCACCCGTTCCAGGGACACCCGTGCGGCTCGACCTTCCGGATGAAGGCTTGCGCGAAGCAACCGTGGTATTCCGGGATGGCGCGGTGATGGGTCTACGCTTTGCCGTGCAGCCGGCCACTGCCTGACCTCCAAGGAAAGCAGGAAAACAGGAAAGGGGACAGATTTATTTTCCTCATTCCTGCGCCATGGATCGCCCCCTCCCGCCGCGCTGCGCTCGCGGCTAAAGGCTTCGCTCCTCGTGATGATGGATTCATCAGCGTTTTCTTAGCGCGGAAGTCGCGCATTTCTCCCCGCTCCCGCTTGCGGGCAAATCCGCCGGGGGCGGATTCCGAACCGTCGTAGGCGGACCCGAAGGGCGGAGGGCAGGATGGCCGGAACAACGGGCCGGGAGTGTGAGGGCCGCGGCCAGCGCCGTACCCCCCATCCCGGCCCTCCCCGGCAAGCGGGCTTGCGTCGTCAGGAGTGGCACAGTGCCATGACCGTTAGCGTGGCCATTCCGGGGCCAAAAACAGGCCAATAAGGCGAAAAACGCCGGCTTCCTGGAAGGCTTTTATCGCTATTTCAATGGCTTGGCTTGGTCCGACCCCCATTTCCCGACCTCAGAGCACCGGATCGTACGCCAGATCGAGGTCCGGTCCATGGAGGAAATGCCCTTGCAACAGGTCGATCCGCTCGTTCCAGAGCCTTGCGAGGCTGTCGGCGTTTTCGACGTAGGGAGCGATGACCGTGACGCCGCCCTCCCGGGTCTGTTGGAGGAGCTGCAGGATCGCAGGGGCGTTGTTCGACCCATCGGCAAGGCCCTGAATGAGGGCGCGATCCAGCTTCACGAAATCCATGTCGAGCGACTTGAGCAGTTCGAACGATGTCGTCCGGAGACCAAAGTGTTCCAGGCCCACGGCAATGCCCTGTTCGCGCAATCCCCGGACCATCTCCTGAGTCCGCTGGCGTTGTAAAACCGCATCGGCTTCCCGGACCTGCACCACCACGGAACCGGGGTCAAGGGCACGGCGGTGCACCGTTTCCCCGAGCCAACCGAGGAAGTGGTCGTCCTGGATCGTGTCGCCGGTCACCTTCAGGAAAAAGGTCGTGTTGGGGGAGGTGCTTCGGTGTGTCGAGAGCCTTTCCACAGCGGTATCGATCACCCAGCGGTCGAGCAGGGCGCCCATTCCCAGTTGTTCGGCCATGGTCAGGGTTTCCGACGGGAGACTCACGCCCCCGTTTTCGTCCCGGATGCGCAGCAGCACTTCATAGCGCTGTGTCGCGTCATTCCCGTTCACGGGGAACATGGGCTGAAACACCAGGAACAGCTTCTTGCCGAGAATCGCGTCCCGGATCCAGCGGCTCCAGTCCCTGCGCCCGGCGGCATCCAGAGTCGGCGTGCGGACTGCGGTGCTCCCGAACCCGGATGCGTCCTCGATGCCGTTTTCTGCAGCCGGGTCCGCTTTGGCCATTGCCCTGCAGCGTGTCGCCGCCTCACACAGGGCGGCCCGGGCATCGCCGTCCGGTCCTACCGGGGTCATGCCGAGCCGCAGGCGGACATCGCTCAGCCGCAGGTCCTCGCGGGGGACTTCCGCGGCAGCCTGCCTCAGGGATTGCTCGAGCGCTTCCAGTTGTTCCGGTTCCTCCCGGTGGATCAGGACCGCGTAAGCCATATCGTCGTAGCGGGCGGGCACGTCTTCCGACTGGAGGTAGGGACGCAGCGCCGATTCGATGCGCGCAGGGAGTGCGCCGAGGATGCTCGAGTCATGCGACCGGGAAAGCTGACCATAGCGATCGATTTCAAGGAACAGCACGGCCTGGAACCCGTCGGTTCCCGGGGTACTGCGGGCATGCTCCAGCACCTCCTCGAACCGGGAGCGTCCAAGAAAGGCACCGGGGCTTCCCGGCCGGCCCGTGCCCTGTGCCGTGAGGGTCCGGTACTGCGAAGCCCTCAGGCAGAGCCGCTCCAGCAGGTCGGACTCGGAGAACGGGTGCCGCAGGTAATCGAGCTCGAGTTGCCGGAATCGGTGCCGGTTCTCCATCCGGTCGGGCCCCTCGCCCAGCAGCACGATGGGTATCGTCTGCAGCGCGTCCTCCTGGCGCAAGAGATGCGCGAGCTCAAGGCCGTCCATGGCGGGCAGCGATGCGTCGACCAGGATCACCTCGGGCGCGAACTGGAGCGCGGCGGGCAGGGCCTGCATGGGATCACCAGGGCCTTCGACGACGAGACCGTTATCGTGCAGCATCGCCGTGCGGGTCTTGCGCACTTCCGGGTCGGCGTTCACCAGCAGAACCCGGTGGGGTGACCGGGCTTCCGCGGGAAGCAGTCTTCGCAGTCGCCACGCCAGTGAAGCCATCGGCACGGGCTCCTGGATACAGCCATCCCCGCCCGCGCGGAGGACGTTCAGGCGCGTCTCCGGGTCCGCCCGATCCACGACCCAGAGAACGGGTACCGAGACCGGAATCTGCTCGCGCAGGACCTTCGTGACATCGCGCATGTCAGCGACGGCCTGACTAGGGTGACGCCTTGCGATGAAGGCACTCGGGGGCTGATCGGGCAGCGCTTGCAAGGCGGAATCGTGATCCTCGAAGACCCGCACGTCGAAGCCGTGCTCGTGCAGGTTCTCCGCGAGGGTCGATGGGCCCGCCGCGGTCGGAGCGATCAGGAAAACCACCGGCTTCGCACTGGCTGGAGTCGACGCTATCGGGGCGCCGTCGGCATCGGAGGCCGCTCTGGCCTGCTCCCCGGCACGTCTTCGCAACTCCGCAGGCACTTCCTCGATACCGGCCTGGCGCAGTGCCATCATGATGGTTGTGATGGTATCCACCTCGATGCGCGACAGGGGCTGCTGCGTTCGGACATGAAAGTGCAGACGCTCGTCCAAACGCCGCACGCGGTCCAGAAGGCGGCCGACTCGCTTGTCCCTGAGCTGGTCCACGAGCCTTTCCGTGCGCCCTCGCAGATCCCCGATTTCCTGCAGGGGGCAGGCACGTTTTCGCACGATGTGCCAGTGGTCGACCAGGTCCTCGAACGCCTGCGGCAGCTGCCGAAGGAATTCGGTTTGGGTCGAGCCCGTTGTCTTCGGTGGGGCGGTGTGTTGATCCATGCAACCTCGAAAGCCGCTGTAGGCACCGTGTCGCGCGCACCCGAGGCCTTTCCAGCCCCAGCCCTGGTCGCGCAACTGCCGCGAGGGCCATTGATCATAGATGGAACACGCACACGATTCATCCGGGGCTTCTCGCAGGCAACCGTCGCTTCCGTGGCGCGACGGATCCCGGCGTGATAAACCGCCATCAGGTCCCCTGGCGCCGCGAACGGGAGTCCATCAGCTTCTCCG
>NZ_JAWLHP010000109.1:0-4715 GCF_041690275.1 Thioalkalivibrio sp. | reverse complement strand
ATGAACATCCGCCGGGAGGAGGACGGTCGCGATTCCATCGACAGCGTGGGCATCTCCATTTCCCTCCCGATCCAGTTGCAGGCCCTGCGGGCACCGGAAGAAGCCAGCGCCAACGTGAGTCTTGCCGATGCCCGCTCGGGGGCGCTTCTGGCAGAGCGCCGAATCCGTCTGGCAGTCGCGCAGGCCGAAGAGGCACTCGCCGCGGCTCGGGTGGAACTCGAGCAAGCCCGGGCTCACCGGGATCTTGCCGATGAAAGCCTCGGGCTCGCCCGCCGGGCCTACTCGCTGGGCGAGATCGGGCTTGCCGACCTGCTCCGCGTTCAGGAACGCCAGCTTTCCGCACAGCGTCGCGCCGCGATGAGCCACGTCCGGCTGCAGCGCAGCATCGCCGAATACAACCAGGCCAAGGGGGTCATGCCGTGAATCGCCACATCAGGAAAATGCTTCTCGGAGCCATGGGGGCCGCGCTGCTGTCCAGCCCGACCCTGCAGGCAGCGGACATCACCATGAGCGCCTCCCAGGCCCGGGCGCTGGGTATTGAAACCGCCGCGGTCCAGGCGGCCAGCAACGTCGCCGGACACGCCTACCCGGCCGACGTCCGGGTGCCGCCGGCCAACGAAACCGTGCTCGCCGCCCCGGTCGACGGGTTGATCCAGCAGGTCCGGGTCGCCGAAGGTGAGACCGTCACCCAAAACCAGCCGATCGCCAGCCTGCTGAGCCCGGGCCTGGTCGGGCTGCAACGCGACTACCTCGAGGCACTGGCGACCCATCGCGTGGCGGCACAGGCCCTCGAACGCGACCGGGCACTGGCGGCCGAGGGCATCATCGCCAAGCGCCGCCTCGACGAGAGCCGCGGCGCCTATAACCAGTCCGATGCCCGTCTTTCCGCCCTGCGCCAGAGCCTGTCGCTTGCCGGGATGAGCGCAGACGGCATCGATCGGCTCGACCAGACCCGTCGTATCGATGCCGTGCTTGACCTTGTCGCCCCGCGGGACGGCACCGTCATGGAGCGTATGGTCACCGCGGGCGAACGGGTCGACGCCGCCTCCGCCCTGGTCCGCATCAGCGCACTCGACACGCTCTGGCTGGAGGTGCGCCTGCCGGTCGAGCGTCTCGCCGACGTGCAAGCCGGGGACCGGGTAACCGTCGTGGACGAAGCGATGCAGGCGGAGGTCATCCTCATCGGCAGCCGCATCGACCCCGATGATCAGACCGTCATGGTCCGGGCCCGGGTCGACGCGGTCGACGGCCGGCTGCGTCCGGGCCAATTCCTGCGCGTGCGCCTCGAGGGCGCGGATCAGGCAGACCTGCTGCGAGTGCCGGGCAACGCCGTCATCCGCCAGGGAGAGGCATTCTTCATCTTCGTCGCGACCGAGGGCGGCTTCGATGCCCTCCCGGTCGAGCGGCTGGGCGAGGCCGATGGCCTGTTGACCATCCGGGTGAGCGACACGGGTGACCAGAGCCAGTTGTCGGCCGGTGATCACGTGGCCGTGGACGGTGTGGCCGCCATCAAGGGGGCCTGGCAAGGCATGGGAGGCGACGAGTGATGCTTGCCTCCCTGATCCGGTTCTCACTCACCCAGCGCCTGTTCATCCTGTTGCTGGTGGCCCTGATCGCGGGCCTGGGTACCCGCGCCTTTCTCAATCTCCCGATCGATGCCTTCCCGGACGTCTCGACGCCCCAGGTGAAGATCATCATCAAGGCCCCCGGCATGACGCCCGAGGAGGTCGAGCAGCGCATTACCGCCCCGGTGGAGGTGGAAATGCTGGGCATCCCCGACCAAGAGATGCTGCGCTCGGTGGCCAAGTACGGCCTGACCGACATCACCATCGACTTTGCCGAGGGCACCGACATCTACTGGGCCCGGCAGCAGGTAGCCGAGCGTCTGAATGCCGTCTGGGCCGACCTGCCGCCCGATGCCACCGGCGGCATGGCGCCGATCACCACGCCGCTGGGCGAGATGTTCATGTTCACCATCGACGGCGGCGACCTGTCGCTGACCGAGCGCCGCTCGCTGCTCGACTGGGTGATCCGCCCGGCCCTGCGCACCGTGCCGGGCGTGGCCGAGGTCAATGCGCTGGGCGGGCACGTGCGCACCTTCGAGGTCACCCCGGACACGGCGAAGATGAGCGCTCGCGGCATCACCCTCGACCAGCTGCGCACGGCCCTGTCGCGCAACAACCGCAACGATGGCGCCGGCCGGGTTCGCGATGGCGAGGAGGCCCTGCTGGTCCGCATCGAGGGGAGTGTCACGCAGCTCGATGACCTGCGCGAAACCGTGGTGGCGATGACCCCCGGGGGCGCTCCCATCCACGTGGCAGACGTCGCCAGCGTGCAGATCGGCAGTCTCACCCGCTACGGGGCGGTCACCAAGGACGGCGAACAGGAGGCCGTGCAGGGGCTGGTGCTGGGCCTGCGCGGGGCGAATGCCCGCGAGGTGGTCGCCGGTGTGCAGGACAAGATCGACGAACTGTCCTCCACCCTGCCCGACGGCGTGACCATCAACGTCTTCTACAACCGCGGCAACCTGGTCGACCGGGCCGTGCATACCGTCACGAAGGCGCTGGAAGAGGCGATCATCCTGGTGCTGATCCTGCTTCTCGTCTTCCTCGGCAATCTGCGGGCCGCGATCACGGTCGCCCTGATCCTGCCGCTGGCCGCCCTGGTGACCTTCATCCTCATGGACCGGATGGGCATGTCGGCCAACCTGATGAGCCTCGGCGGGCTGGCGATCGCGATCGGCATGCTGGTCGACGCCGCCGTGGTGGTGGTCGAGAACATCGTCGCCCACCTGGCGCGGGAGAAGGAGGCCAGACGCCTGCCGCGGCTGCACGTGATCTACCGGGCCGTGCGCGAGGTCGCCGCCCCGGTGACCGCCGGCATCCTGATCATCGTGATCGTCTTCCTGCCGCTGCTCACGTTGCAGGGGCTGGAAGGCAAGCTGTTCAAGCCGGTGGCGCTGACCATCGTCTTCGCCCTGGGAAGTTCGCTGCTGCTGTCCCTGACGGCCATCCCGGTAATCAGCTCGTATTTGCTGCGCAACGTGCCGCACGACGAGCCCTGGCTGGTGCGCCAGTTGCACAAGGTCTACACCCCGGCACTCGGCTGGTCGCTGGCCCACCCGAAGGTCATCGGCATCGTCGCCGTGGCCGCCCTGGGCGCCACGGCCGCGGCCTACACGCAGATCGGCAAGATCTTCATGCCCATCATGGACGAGGGCGACGTCATCGTGCAGCTCGAGAAGCTGCCCTCCATTTCGCTGGAGCAATCGATCACCCTGGACAAGCGTTTCCAGGAGGCCCTGATCGAGCGTGTGCCGGAAGTCACCGGCGTGATCGCCCGCACCGGATCGGACGAACTGGGCATGGACCCGATGGGGCTCAACGAGACGGACAGCTTCCTGGTCCTCAAGCCGCGCGAGCAATGGCGCTTCGAGACCAAGGAGGAACTGGTCGACGCCATCCGCGAGGTGCTGGCCGACTTCCCCGGCATGGCCCACGCCTTCACCCAGCCCATCGAAATGCGCGTCTCGGAAATGCTCACCGGGGTGCGCGGGGATCTGGCCATCAAGCTGTTCGGCCCCGACCTGGACGTCCTCAACGACAAGGCCCAGCGCATTGCCGAGACCGTGCGCGGCGTCGACGGCGCCTCGGATGTCTTCTACAGCCGCAACGAGGGTGTGCAGTACCTCAAGGTCACGGCCGACCGACAGGCCGCCGGCCGCTTCGGGCTGGCCATCGAGGAACTGGAAACCCTGCTGCGGGCGCAACTCGAGGGCAAGGACGTCGGCACCGTCTACGAGGGCATGCGGCGTACCCCGCTGATGATCCGCGGCAGCCGCGAGATCGCCAACTCGCCGGAAGCCTTGCGCGAGTTGCTCGTCAGCCTGCCGGGGGGTCGCCAGGCGCCACTGACGGCGCTGGCCACCATCGACCGGGTCGAGGGCCCGGTACAGGTCGAGCGGGAGCTGGGGGAGCGTTTCGTCGTGGTGGCCGCGAACGTTGCCGGTCGCGATCTGGTCGGGTTCGTCGAGGACGCCCGCCAGGCAGTCGCCGAGGAGGTTTCCCTGGACACGGGTTATCGCCTTGCCTGGGGCGGACAGTTCGAGAACCAGCAACGCGCGGCCAAGCGACTGGGGCTGGTGGTGCCGGTCTCGGTCGGGCTGATCTTCCTGTTGCTGTTCACCACCTTCGGCTCGATCCGCCAGGCCATCCTGGTCCTGCTGAACATCCCCTTCGCCCTGATCGGCGGCGTGTTCGGCCTTTGGATCTCCGGCGAGTACCTGTCGGTGCCGGCCTCGGTGGGCTTCATCGCGCTGCTGGGCATCGCGGTGCTCAACGGTGTGGTGCTGGTGAGCTATTTCAACCAGTTGCGCGCCCTGGGCCTGTCGCTGCACGAGACGGTGGTCGAGGGTGCCAAGCGACGCCTGCGCCCGGTGCTGATGACCGCCTCGATCGCCGCGTTCGGCCTGATCCCGCTGCTGTTCGCGACCGGGCCCGGCTCGGAGATCCAGCGGCCGCTCGCTGCCGTCGTCATCGGCGGGCTGGTGACCTCCACCTTGCTGACCCTGGTGCTGCTGCCCATCCTCTACCGCCGCTTCGGTGAAGCGTCACCCGAAGCGAACCGCAAGGGATCCGACTCATGAACAACGTGCTGCTGACCCTGATTGCCCCCCCGGACGTGGAGGAAGTCGTGATCGACTGGCTGCTCGGTCG
>NZ_JAWLHP010000108.1:3063-4732 GCF_041690275.1 Thioalkalivibrio sp. | reverse complement strand
TTGGCCGGTAAGTGCAGGCCGTCCGCTCGGTTGCTACCCTTCCCGGTCGGCCCGGGTCACCCGCCCGGGGTATCCGCCGGATGCACTGGAGCGGCGTTTGCTACAGAAGGGGCAAGGGGGCCACGCGGATGGAAAGGAGGCGTTCGGTGACGGCGGCGTCCGGCGTGGTTGCCGCCCCTGGCGCGGTGTTGCAAGCGCGCGCTGCTGCGGTCTGCCCACACCGCGCGGGCCGATCCGGAGAGGCGGACGATGGTGCCAGCAGGCTCCCCGGTACCTGAATCCGGCCCGGGCCGGCCGGAACCGATGCTGTCGGTGGTTATTCCGTGCCTGAACGAGGAGGATGGGCTGCCGCGGCTTCTGCGTGACCTGCAGACGCTCCGCAGTCGCGGGCACGAGGTGATCGTGGTCGATGGCGGCAGTGAGGACTCCAGTGCCGCACTGGCCGCTGCGGGCGCGGACAGGGTGCTCCGAACGGCTCCGGGGCGGGCGCTGCAGATGAATGCCGGGGCTGCGCGAGCCCGCGGCTCCGCTCTGTGGTTTCTGCACGCGGACAGCCGGATCGACGAGCCCGTCGCGCTTGCGGTGATCTCCGCGCTCGCGCAGGGGCGGGCCTGGGGACGCTGTGCGGTCCGCCTCTCGGGCGACGGCCTGCTGCTGGCGCTGACCGCCCGGCTGATGAACCTGCGTTCCTGCCTGACCGGGATCGCCACCGGCGACCAGGGGGTCTTCGTCATGCGGTCTGCCTTCGATGCGGTTGGCGGGTTTCCCGCGATCCCCCTGATGGAGGATATCGAGATGTCGCGGCGGCTGAAGGGGCGGGCGGGACGGCCCGCCTGCGTGCGGAGTTCCCTGGTGACCTCCAGCCGGCGCTGGGAGCAACGCGGTGTGGTGCGCACCATCCTGCTGATGTGGCGGTTGCGTCTCGCCTACTGGCGGGGGGCTGACCCGGCCCGGCTGGCGGAGCGGTACCGGTGAGGCTCCTGGTGTTTGCGCGGGCACCGGTACCGGGTCAGGCGAAGACCCGACTGGTTCCCGCGCTCGGCACGGAGGGCGCGGCCCGGCTGCATGGCCGCCTCGTTCGGCGGGCGCTGGAGGCGGCTTCCGCCTCGCAGGCAGGGTCGGTGGAGTTGTGGTGCGCTCCCGACTGCGGTCATGGTTTCCTGCGGGAATGCGGGCGTGACTTCGATTGCCGGCTGCAGGCCCAGCCGGACGGTGATCTGGGCCAGCGCATGCGCGTCGCGCTGGAGTCCGGTCTGCCGGCGGTGCTGCTGGGTTCGGATGCGCCCGGCCTGACCGCCGGCACCGTGAGTGCCGCGGCCGCGGCACTCGGAGGGGGCAGCGACTGCGTACTGGTGCCTGCGCTGGACGGAGGCTACGTGCTGATCGGGCTTGGAGTCCCGGCCCCGCGGCTCTTCGAGGGTATCGGCTGGGGTGGTTCCGAGGTCCTGGACCAGACACGCCGGCACTGTGCGCAGCTCGGGCTGCGTTTGGTGGAACTGCCGCCCTGTCCCGACATTGACCGGCCCGAAGACCTGGTGCATTGCCCGCCCGAGCTGTTGCGCGGGTTGACGCTCGCACCTTGACCTGAACATCGAGGCCTGGGCATCGCGGCTGGAAGCCGCTCCTACAGGGCTCGATCGGGGCGGGCATCGCGGCTGGAAGCCGCTCC
>NZ_JAWLHP010000108.1:0-2963 GCF_041690275.1 Thioalkalivibrio sp. | reverse complement strand
GGTGTCGCGGCTGGAAGCCGCTCCCACAGGGGCTTCAGGCGGCCGCTCGCTTCAGTCCTGCAGTTCGGCCTTTTGCACCGCGCGCCAGTAGTGGAGCAGGGGTTCGGTGTAGCCGGAGGGCTGCTCGCGGCCCTTGAAGATCAGGTCCGATGCGGCACGGAAGGCGATCGAGCCGGAGAAGTCCTCGGCCATCGGGCGGTACATCGGGTCATCGCGGTTCTGCTCGTCCACCACCGCCGCCATGCGCTCCAGGGTTGCCTGCACACGCCCGGCGTCCACCACCCCGTGGTGGAGCCAGTTCGCGATGTGCTGGCTGGAGATGCGCAGTGTCGCCCGGTCCTCCATCAGGCCGATGTCGTGGATGTCCGGCACCTTGGAACAGCCGATGCCCTGCTGCACCCAGCGCACCACGTAACCGAGGATACCCTGGCAGTTGTTGTCGAGTTCCTGCTGGATCGCCTCGTCCGACCAGTCGGGCTTCTCGACCACGGGCACCTCGAGCAGGTCGTCCAGCAGCCTGGCCTCGGCGTCCGGCTCGAGGCGGGCCTCCATCTCCCGCTGCAGTGCCGCGACATCGACCTCGTGGTAGTGCAGCGCGTGCAGGACCGCCGCGGTGGGCGAGGGGACCCAGGCGGTAGTGGCCCCCGCCTTCGGATGCGCGATCTTCTGCTCCAGCATCGCGGCCATCCGATCCGGCATCGCCCACATGCCCTTGCCGATCTGGGCGCGCCCGCGCAGACCGCAGGCCAGGCCCGCCACCACGTTGTTGCGCTCGTAGGCCGCGATCCACTTCGCGCCCTTCATGTCGCCCTTGCGCAGCATGGGGCCGGCCTCCATCGCCGTGTGGATCTCGTCGCCGGTACGGTCGAGGAAGCCGGTGTTGATGAAGACCACGCGCGCCGCGGCCTCGGCGATGCAGGCCCTGAGATTCACCGAGGTGCGGCGCTCCTCGTCCATGATCCCCATCTTCAGGGTGTTGCGCGGGAGCTTCAGGAGGTCCTCGATGCGGGAGAAGAGCTCGACCGCGAAGGCCACCTCTTCGGGTCCGTGCATCTTCGGCTTTACGATGTAGACGGAACCGGTACGGGAATTGCCCTCTCCCTCGCGCTTCAGGTCATGCAGCGCGAGCAGGCTGGTCAGTATGCCGTCGAGTAGCCCCTCGGGCACCTCGGCCCCTTCGCTGTCCTGCAGCGCGGGCGTGGTCATCAGGTGACCGACATTGCGCACGAACATCAGCGCGCGGCCGGGTAGGGTCAGGGTCCGGCCATCAGGGGCCGTGTACTTCCGGTCAGGATTGAGTGCACGGCTGATGACCTCGCCCCCCTTCCGGAAGGAGGTCTCGAGGCTGCCGTTCATCAGTCCGAGCCACTGGCGGTAGACGTTCACCTTGTCTTCGGCATCCACCGCGGCCACCGAATCCTCGCAGTCCATGATGGTGGTCACTGCCGCCTCCACCAGCAGGTCCTTCACCCCGGCGGCATCCGTTCGACCGATCGGGTGCGTGCGGTCGATCTGAATCTCCAAATGCAGGCCGTTGTTCACCAGCAGGATCGCGTGGGGTTTCTCCGGGGAACCCTGGTACCCGGCCAGCTGCCCCGGGTTCTCCAGTGCGGCGTCCCCGCCACCCTCGAGGCTCACCGCGAGTTCGCCCCCGGCAATGCGGTAGCCGGTGGCCTCGCGGTGCGATCCGCCGCGCAGGGGTGCCGCGCGATCCAGGAGGTCGCGGGCGAAGGCGATGACCTTGCCGCCTCGCACCGGGTTGTATTCGGTACCCCGTTCGGCGCCGTCGGTGTCGGGGATCGCATCGGTTCCGTACAGCGCGTCGTACAGACTGCCCCAGCGGGCGTTCGCGGCGTTCAGCGCGTAGCGGGCATTGCTGACCGGCACCACCAGCTGCGGCCCGGCCTGGACCGCGACCTCCGGGTCAACGTTGGCGGTGCTGGCACGCACCTGCGCCGGTGGTTCCACCAGATACCCGATCCCGTGCAGGAAGCTGCGATAGACGGACAAATCGCCCACCGGGCCGGGATGGGTGCGGTGCCACTCGTCCAGCTTCTGCTGCAGGGCCTCGCGCCTGTCGAGCAGATCGCGGTTGCGCGGCGCAAGGTCGTGGACCAGCGCATCCACGCCACTCCAGAAGGCGTCCCTGTCCAGATTCGTGCCCGGAAGGGCCTCGTCGCTGATGAAGCGGTCCAGTACGGCGGCGACCTGGAGCCGCCCGCGAGTCACGTAGTCAGTCATGTCGGTGCCTTCCTTCCTTCGGGTGCTGGTGTCGCCGCGGCATCGCGTACGCGGACGTACGGGCTGCATGATGCCACGTCCGGCCGGTCGAAGGGCCAATGTCCGTTGGGGATCGCGGCTGGAAGCCGCTCCCACGAACCCCTGACGTTGGGGATCGCGGCTGGAAGCCGCTCCCACGAACCCTGATGAAGGGTAGGAGCGGCTTCCAGCCGCGATCCCCGACCCGGTCGGTCGCGGCCCGAGGCCGCTTCCACAGGTCTCGCCGCCGCGCTTGCCCGGGCCTCAGCCGCTCATCGCGGCGATGCCGGCGCGCGCCACCTGCGCGTCCTGCTCCGGCTTCACCCCCGAGACGCCGACCGCGGCAATGACCTGGCCCTCGTGTATCACCGGAATGCCACCTGTCAGCAGTCCTTGAAGAACCGGTGCAGACAGGAACGCGGTGCGCCCGCCGTTGATCATGTCCTCGAAGGCCTGGGTCTCGCGCCGGCCGAGCGCCGCGCTGCGGGCCTTTTCCGGGGCCACGTAGCAGGCCATCGGTGCACAGCCGTCGAGACGGCGGAGTGCCAGCAGGTGCCCTCCGTCATCGGTGACGGCAATGGTCACCGACCAGCCGTTGGCCTCGGCCTCGCGCTGGGCCGCATCCAGGATCCGGTTGGCCTGATTCAGGTCGAGTACGGTCTTCTGCTGCATTGAGTGATCTCCATCCGTTGCGTTCCCACTAG
>NZ_JAWLHP010000107.1:0-4791 GCF_041690275.1 Thioalkalivibrio sp. | reverse complement strand
CGCCTACTTCGCACCAAGGCCCCCTGTCATATGACCGCCGAGCGCATCCGCGAGATTCCCTACAACTACACCTCCTTCTCCGATCGCGAGATCGTGATCCGCTTCCTCGGCTCGGATACCTGGGACCTGCTGAACGAACTGCGCGGCGAGCGCCGCACCGGCGTCTCCGCGCGCATGCTCTTCGAGGTGCTGGGCGATCTCTGGGTGGTCTCCCGCAACCCCTACATCCAGGATGACCTGCTCGGCCACAGAAAGCGCCGCGAGGCGCTGATCGAGGCCATGCAGCACCGGATCGAGCAGATCGTCGCGCGTGCCGACGGCAACGAGAAGGCACTGCAGCTGGCGCGGGACGCCGAAGGCGCCGTGCGCGCCTTCGCCGAGGAATTCCGCGACACCGCGAAGCTGCGCAGCCGCGTGCGCAAGCGCCTGTCCGGCCTCACCCACAAGCACAACATCGAATTCGGCGGCCTGGCCCGAGTGTCGCACGTGACCGACGCCACCGACTGGCGCGTGGAGCTTCCCTTCGTCGTGCTCACGCCGGATTCCGAGGCCGAGATGGGCCGGCTGGTCGAGGCCTGCATCGAGCTGGGCCTGACCGTGATCCCGCGCGGCGGCGGCACCGGCTACACCGGCAGCGCGGTCCCGCTGACGCCGCGGGCGGCGGTGATCAACACCGAGAAGCTCGAGGGCATCGGCGAGGTGGTCCACAAGCCACTGCCGGGCGTGGACCGCGACGTCGCCACGGTGCGCGTCGAGGCCGGCGTGGTCACGCGCCGGGTCTCCGAACTCGCCGGCGAGAGCGGTCTGGTCTTCGCGGTCGATCCCACCTCGCAGGACGCCTCCACCATCGGCGGCAACATCGCGATGAACGCCGGCGGCAAGAAGGCCGTACTCTGGGGCACCGCGCTCGACAATCTCGCCTCCTGGCGCATGGTCACCCCGCAGGCGGACTGGCTGCAGGTGGAGCGGCTCGACCACAACCTCGGCCGGATCCACGACGCCGAGCGGGTCCGCTTCCGGATCACCCGCTTCGGCCCCGACGGCAGCACCCCCCGCGGCGAACCCGAGGAACTGGAACTGCCCGGCCCGGCCTTCCGCAAGGCCGGGCTCGGCAAGGACGTGACGGACAAGGCGCTGATGGGCCTCCCCGGCATCCAGAAGGAGGGCTGCGACGGTCTGATCACCTCGGCCGAGTTCATCCTGCACCGGATGCCGGCCTTCGTACGCACCGTCTGCCTGGAGTTCTACGGATCCGATCTGCACCAGGCGGTGCCAGCGATCGTCGAGATCAAGGACGCCACGGACGCCGACCCCGACGTACTGCTCGCGGGCCTCGAACACCTCGACGAGCGCTACGTGAAGGCGGTGAAGTACACCCCCAAGGGCGCGCGCGGCGAGGCCCCGAAGATGGTGCTGATCGCCGACATCGTCTCCGACGACGAGGAGGCGCTGGCCCGGCGCGCGGCGGCGATGGTGCGCTCCGCGAATGCCCGCAACGGCGATGGCTTCATCGCGGTGAGCCCCGAGGCCCGCAAGCGCTTCTGGGCCGACCGCGCCCGCACCGCCGCGATCGCCGCGCACACCAACGCCTTCAAGATCAACGAGGACGTGGTGATCCCGCTGGAACGCCTCGCGGAGTACACCGAAGGGGTCGAGACCCTGAACGTGCGCGAGTCATTGAAGAACAAGCGCGCGATGGTCGACGAGATCCTCGTCTGCCTGCGCGGCGAGCACCCGGAACTGCGCAAGCTGCTGGGCGAACAGGGGAGCGAGGGCCAGCAGTGGTTCGAGGCCAAGCGCGAGCGGGCACTCGAGGTGCTGGAGGCGGTGCGCGCGCGCTGGGCCGCGATCGACGAACACTTCTTCAGTGCCGCAACGGACTGCGAACAGTGGCTGGATGACCGGGCCCGCGCCGACCTGCGCCCCGGCGACCGGCTGATCGACCTGCTGCTGCGGCGCAGCCTGCGCATCTCCTACCGGCGCGAGGTCGAGCGGCCGCTGTTCGAGATCTTCGACGGGCACCAGCTGGAATCGGTACGCAAGCGCATCACCGCGATCCACGACCGGGTCCTGACCAGCCGCCTGTTCATCGCGCTGCACATGCACGCCGGCGACGGCAACGTGCACACCAACATCCCGGTGAACTCGAACGACTACCCGATGATGCAGGCGGCCGAGCGCCTGGTCGAGGCGGTGATGAAGCTCGCCCGCGATCTCGACGGCGTGATCTCGGGCGAGCACGGGATCGGCATCACCAAGATGCAGTTCCTGGAGCCGGAGCGGATCGAGGCCTTCGCCGAGTACAAGCGGAAGGCCGATCCTGACGGTGTCTTCAACGCCGGCAAGCTGCTGCCCGGCTCCGGGCTCGCGAACGCCTACACGCCCTCGCTGCGGCTGGTCGAGCAGGAGGCGCTGATCCTTGAGGAGAGCGAACTCGGCGCGCTTAACGACGAGATCAAGGACTGCCTGCGCTGCGGCAAGTGCAAGCCCGTGTGCAACACCCACGTGCCGCGCGCGAACCTCCTGTACTCGCCGCGCAACAAGATCCTGGCGACCGGACTGATCGTCGAGGCCTTCCTGTACGAGGAGCAGACCCGGCGCGGCCTGTCGCTGCAGCACTTCGAGGAGATGAACGACGTCGCCGATCACTGCACGATCTGCCACAAGTGCCTGAGCCCGTGCCCGGTGGACATCGACTTCGGCGACGTGACCATGCACATGCGCGCGATCCTGAAGAACCGCGGGCAGCGCCAGTTCAAGCCGGCCACCGCCGCGTCGATGGCCTTCCTGAACGTGAAGGACCCGACCACGATCAAGGCCATGCGCAAGGGCATGATCGAGTGGGGCTACGCGGCGCAGCGCCTCGGCCACGCGACCTTCCGCAGGCTGAAGCTGCTGAACGGACAGAAGCCGCCGGGCGCGACCACCGGCAAGATGACGCTCCCCGCGCAGGTGGTCCACTTCGTGAAGAAGCCGATGCCCGCCGGCCTGCCCTCCCAGACCACGCGCGCGATGCTGGGCCTGGAGGACGCCCGCTACGTCCCGGTGCTGCGCGACCCGGACAAGACCGACATCGACTCCGAGGCGGTCTTCTACTTCCCCGGCTGCGGCTCCGAGCGCCTGTTCAGCCAGGTGGGGCTCGCGACGCTCGCGATGCTCTACGACGTCGGCGCGCAGACCGTGCTGCCGCCCGGCTACCTCTGCTGCGGCTACCCGCAGCTCGGCAACGGCGACAACGCGAAGGGCCAGGCGATCACCACCGAGAACCGGGTGCTGTTCCACCGCGTGGCCAACACCCTGAACTACCTCGACATCAAGACCGTGGTCGTCTCCTGCGGCACCTGCATGGACCAGATGCTGAAGTACGAATTCGACCGCATCTTCCCCGGCTGCCGCCTGCTCGACATCCACGAATACCTGATGGAGAAGGGGGTGAAGACCGAGGGCGTGCCCGGCGTGCAGTACCTCTACCACGACCCCTGCCACTCGCCGATGAAGACCCACGCCCCCACGGACGTCGCGAACGACCTGCTCGGCCAGCCGGTGCTGCAGTCCGACCGCTGCTGCGGCGAGGCCGGCACCTTCGCGATCAGCCGCCCGGACATCGCCAGCCAGGTCCGCTTCCGCAAGCAGGAGGAGCTGCACAAGGGCATCCGCGCACTCACCGGCGAAGACCGCGCAAAGGACGGCAACGTGAAGATCCTCACCAGCTGCCCCGCCTGCCAGCAGGGCCTGTCCCGCTACCGCGAAGACACCGGCCTCGACACCGACTACATCGTCGTCGAACTCGCCAACCGCCTGCTGGGCGACGACTGGCAGCAGGGCTTCGTGGCCAGGGCCCGCGCGGGGGGCATCGAGAAGGTACTCCTATAACCCCAACCCCAACCCCCCTGTAGGAGCGGCTTCCAGCCGCGATCCCCAACGCCGATCGCGGCCAGAGGCCGCTCCTACAAAGTCCCCGATAGCAGGCGAGCCCCTCGCCGATCCAGCGCCCGACAAACCCCATCGGCCAGAGGCTGGCCTCCTAGACGGGTTTCCACGCGGCACCTGCTAGACTTGCAGACATGGACACAAGCATCGAAATCGCGCGCATTCGGAGGGTTCTGCAGCACCACGCCGAGCTGGAACTGGCGATCCTCTTTGGATCCCTTGCACGGCAAGCCACCCGGCGGCACAGCGATGTGGATCTCGCCGTCAGCGCCGGCTCGCCCCTGTCCACCGAAGCGCGTGTTGCACTCGTCGAGGAACTGGCCTCCGCCACAGGCCGCCCAGTGGACCTGGTGGACCTCACGCAAGCCGGCGAGCCCTTGCTCGGCCAGATCCTCACCACCGGCGTCCGCGTGACTGGCAGCGACGAAGCCCACGCCCGTTTTCTGACCCGCCACCTGATCGAACAGGCGGACTTCCTCCCCTACCGCGACCGCATCCTCGCCGAAAGGAGGCAAGCGTGGATCGACGCGTAATCGAACAGAAGCTCGAGACCCTGCGCTATTGTGTAAACCGCGTCGCAGAACGCTGCCCGGAGAATGCCGACACGCTTGCCCGGGACCCGGATAGCCAGGACATCATCGCCCTGAACCTCTCCCGCGCTGTCCAGCAATGCGTCGACATCGGGGCCCACCTGATCACGTCACTCGATCTGCCACCGCCCGGCACCATGGGCGAAACCTTCGACCGCCTCGCCGAGGGCAATATCATCGATGGCGCCCTCGCGGATCGACTGAAGAAGGCCGTCGGCTTCCGCAACATCGCCGTGCACAACTACGAGCGCATCAACTGGGACATCGTCCA
>NZ_JAWLHP010000106.1:0-4965 GCF_041690275.1 Thioalkalivibrio sp. | reverse complement strand
CGCATCCAGGCCCCGGCCGTCGGCGTGCAGCAGGGACAGCAGCAGGTCCGACTCGTTGCTCATCGACCAGGTCAGGTTCAACTGGTGCAGCCACGAGAACTCGCGTGACCCGTCGGCACCTCGGAGGGGGCTGACGAGCAACGTGTAGCCGCCTTGCAGCAATGGGGTGAGGTCCCGGCTCGCGCCCAGGCCGAGCACGCGCCGGTCCTCCGGGCGCATGGTGTCCGCGGTCAGCGGTTCGCTCGGAATGGTGGTCCCGCCGTGGTCGCGCCACTCGGCCGTCAGTAGCGTTCCGTCGCGCAACTGGTAATCCACCCCGGCGATCCAGGACAGCCCCCCGTCTTCTCCCTGGCCGATGCCGTGGCGTACGCCCTCGACGCGCCAGCCCATTCCCCTGACTTCGCCCTGCAGGGCGGCCCCCGTGACGTTCTCACCCCGCACGCGCCCGGCGAGCAGGGCCAGCTCCGACTGCATCCCGACCTGACGGCGGAAATAGGCCGCCGCGCTGTCCTCGGCGGGATCGTGCTGCGGAGAGAGCACCCAGGCGACGGTCAGCGAGGACAGGGGCGACGGGTACCAGTCGGCCACCAGTGCGTCGATGCCGGGCTTGAAGTCGGTATCGAGGTCCGTGGGGGCGAAGGCCCCGAACACGTTCATCGGCTGCCAGAATCGTCCGGTTCCCCAGTCGATCGGCTGGCGCCCGATGCCGACGGTGAGCTGGTCGAAGCGATGCCGATAGAAGGCCCGGTCGACGGCGTAGCCGGCGCGCGTGACCGAGTCCGCACCCTGATCGTCGATCCAGTCATGGGCCAGGGAGCGGTAGCGGAATCGATCGACCGGCACCTGCATGGGCAGGGGCATCCCGTCGAGATGCAGGCGGCGGGTGTTCACGTGCAGCGACCATTCCCCGTGCTCTCCGGCCTCGTCCAGCATCAGGCGCAGGGCCTGCTGGTCGCCGGTGAGACGTTCGCTCCCGGAGGCGGTGGCGCCCAGGTCCCCTGATCCCGCCCAGCCAGCCGTGCCCAGCAGCGAGGCCCGCCCCGTCAGTTCGGCGGCCGAAATCGGCGCGGCCGCGAGCAGCAGGCATGCGAGGCATCCGACGAGGCCCGAGCCCCGATCAGTGGCCGGGTTCCACACGGTCATCGCTCACGATCCGGCCGTCGCGCAGCCGGATGATGCGTTCGGCCCGTTCCATGACCCGTACGTCGTGCGTGGAGAACAGGAACGCGGTGCCCTCCTCGTGGGAGAGGCGGTGCATGATGTCCAGCAGGGCGGTGGCGTTCTCCGAATCGAGGTTGGCGGTCGGTTCGTCGGCGAGCACCAGTCGCGGGCCCGCAGCCAGGGCACGGGCGACGGCCACGCGCTGCTGCTGCCCGCCGCTCAGCGCGGCCGGCCGGCGGTGCATCATTCCCTCCAGCCCGACCAGTTCCAGGTAGTGTTCGGCTCGTTCGCGCCGGTCGGTCGCATGGCGTCCCTGCAGCACCATCACCAGTTCGACGTTCTCCAGAGCGCTGAGCACCGGCACCAGGTTGTAGGCCTGGAAGACGAACCCGAGCTCGAACAGGCGGAACTCCGCCAGCCGGGATTCCGGCAGGGCGGTCATGTCGGTGCCGTCGAGCAGCACGCGCCCGGTGCTGGGTGCGTCCAGGCCGCCGATGACGTTGAGCAGCGTGGTCTTGCCGGAGCCCGACGGACCGACCAGCGCGGCAAACTCGCCGGTCTCCACCACCAGGTCGACGTCGGCCAGTGCCTCGATCGTCACCTCGCCCTGGCGGTAGGACTTGCCGATTCCCTCCAGCCTGAGAAGCGTCATTGTCGTCCCCCTTGAAAGTCATGCCGTGCGGCCGGGTGTTTCATGTGCGCAGCGCCTCCACCGGGGTGACCCGCGAGGCCTTCACGGCCGGGTAGATGCCGCTGCCCATCGTGGCGCCGAAGACGATGGCGGTCAGCTGTATCACCCGCTCGGTCGACAACTCCGTGCGGATCACCGGGTCCATGAAGGTGCCCATCATCGCGGTACTGCCGCCCATCAGCGCCTCCAGGTTCAGCCCGTGATGGGAGAACCAGAGGTGTACCCCACCACCGATCAGCCAGCCGGCGGCCACGGCCAGCAGGCTGAGCAGCAGCGATTCGCAGAACACCAGCAACAACAGGTGGCCGCGCCCGAGGCCCAGTGCCCGCAGCAAGCCGAATTCGCGTGTGCGCTCGAGCACGCTCATCAGCACGGTATTGAGAATCCCGAAGATCACCATGACGAGGATCAGCAGCAGGAAGACATAATTGCCGGCGTCGTCGATCAGGATGAACTGCACCAGTTGCGGCATCATCTCCTGCCAGTCGAGCACGGCCACCGGCTCGTCGGCCAGCGCCTCGGCCACGCGTGGCTTCCAGGTGGCCATTGCATCGGGGTCGTCGAGGAACACGGCGAAGCGGGTGACCGGTTTCTGCTCGGCATCGGCCCCTTCTCCGACGAGAAAATGCCGTGCCAGGGAGATGTCGGCGAGTACCAGGAAGTTGTCCAGCTCGTCGACGCCCGAGTCGAAGATGCCGCGCACGCGACCCAGCTGTGCCTGCGAGTTGCCCGTCTGATCCCCGGCCATCAGCACCACCCGGGTGCCGATGTCGGCCTCGAGCCGGCTGGCCATGCCGTCGCCGATGACGATTCCGCGCGCATCGTCCCGTTCCAGCCAAATGCCTGCCACCAGCCGCGGGGACAGAATCGCCGTGCGGTGGTCGGTGACCGGGTCCAGGCCCTCCAGTCCGGCGGGCACCGAATTGCGTGCCGTGCTGGCCAGCACCTGCAGCGAGATCCGCGGGTCGACGTGGCCCTCGATGTCCAGCCGGTCGAGTGTTCGCTCGATGCGCTCGCCGTCGGCCAGGTACTTGTGGTTGGCCGGCGCCACGAGGTGGTCGGGCGGCTGGACGGTCAGGTGGCCCTCGCCGAGGCTGATCGCGTTGCGGACCATGGAGTTGTGCCCGCCGTCGCCGATGCCGATGAACAGGATCGCCAGTCCGAAACCGAAGGCGATCGAGGCCAGGGTGATCAGCGTGCGTCGGCGGTGCCGCCAGAGATTTCGCCATGCCAGGCGCAGCAGCATGGCCGCGGGCAGGTGGGCGTGTCTTGCCCCCGCGCTCACCGCATCACCTCCGCCGGCTTGAGGCGGGTGCTGTGCCAGGACGGGATGGCTGCGGCGAGCAGCGTGATGCCCAGCATCAGGAGCACGGCCTCGATGACATGCCCGGCTTCCAGGGCCAGCGGGATGACCGGCTCGAAGACCATGCCGGCCCAGTCGTATCCCTCGGGCAGGGCGGCACTGAAATCGATACCGTCCTCGCCGAGATACGCCACCAGCAGCATTCCGGCCGTCACGCCGAGAACCGCGGCCACCAGTCCGAGGAACAGAGACTCGAACATCACCATCGTGAGCAGCCAGCGGCGCTTCATGCCGATGGCAAGCAGGATGCCGAATTCGTGCGAGCGCTCGTGCACCGCCATCAGCATGGTGTTGAGCACCCCCATGGCGGCCAGCGAAATGACGATCAGGCCGATGACCAGCAGCAATGTCTCGCTCAGGGCGAGCATGTCGGCGAGGGTGGGGTTCAGTTCGCGCCAGTTGCGCACCACGGCTGGCCCGCCCAGTTCATCGAGCGGTTGGGCCGAGGCGAGGTCGGCGAGCACCTGGTCGAGCCGGACCTGTGTTGTCGCGATGTCGTCCGGGTCATCCAGGTGCACGGCCAGTTCGTGAAAGCCGTCCTCCAGGGACATCAGCTCGCGGTAGGCATCGATCGAGAGCAGCACCCCCATGCGATCGAAGTCGGGGGCGATGGGCTTGAGCACGCCGGTCACGCGGAAGATAGCGTTGCCGACGCTGCCGTCGGCGGCCTGCGTGACCAGCACCAGTTCACTGCCCGGGGCGATACGCATGTTCCTGGCCAGCTGCGAGCCGATGACCACCGGGTGGGCATGCCCCGGACCCTCGCGCTGGAGCCGGGCTCTTCCCTCACGGACGTGGGAGAGCATGTCGGTGACCCGGGGCTCGCGGTCGGGGTCGATCGCCTGGATCATCACGCCGGTGGAGGTCTGGTCGGCACTGGCCAGGCCGGCGGCATAGAGCCGCGGGGTGACGGCCATGCCCTCGTCGAGCGCCTCGATGGTCTCGAGGTGCGACCCGGGGAGGGTCGCGTACAGGTCCCGGTCGTCGATGAAGGCCTGGCGGTGGACCTGCAGGTGGCCCGTGGTGCGCTCGGTAGCCGAGCTGACCATCTGGGTGAGCATGCCCTCGAGCAAGGCGGCGTAGAGGATCACCATCACCAGCGCGCCGGCCAGGGCCGAGACCGTGAGCAGGCTGCGAACCGGATTGCGCCACAGGTTGCGCCATGCGACGAACACCAGCAGGGCCGGTCGCGCCAGCCGGGGGGATGAGCCGATGCCGAGGACGTTCCGCGGCATGTCTCAGGCCGTGTCGACCGGACGGTTGCCGGGAGTCATCGTGGTCGTCTCAGGTTCTGCAGTGAAAAGAAGCTCGTATCGAGCGGGACGCCGAACTCGATCTCCCGGTAGGAGATCACCGTCGACTCGTCCGGCTTGTCTTGCGGCTGGAGCGTGAGGCGCATGGGGACGTGGCGTTCGTCGATTCGTTCGATCGCCTCGAAGTGCATGGTGCGCACCAGCTCGCCCTTCTCGTCGAAGTAGCGTGCGGACACCGGCGCGAGCGTCTCCTGCTCGATCTCCATTTCCACTCGGCCCCAGACCACCGGCGCGTCGGGGTGGGGGATGGCGGTCAGTTCGTAGATCTGCCGACCGTCGCGTTCTCCCGCGAAGGAGATCTCGGAGCGGTAGTCGTCTTCGAAGTAACTCTCCCGGACCAGGTCGTCGTGGGTGAAATGGCTGCCCATCCAGGAGCCGGACATCATGCTCGACGGGATACGGGTGACGCGGTCGATCTTGGGGAGGTAGTTCCAGAT
>NZ_JAWLHP010000105.1:0-5005 GCF_041690275.1 Thioalkalivibrio sp. | reverse complement strand
CTCACCGGAAAATATCATCCACACGCTCCGCCGTCAGAATGCGCGCCGACCAGTCCAGCAGGGTGTCGGCATCGGCTGCCTCGATCCGCGCGTGCACCTCCTCGCTGGGCGGCCCGAATTTCAGGGCAATCTGGCGCAATAGGATCGCAGCCTCGCCCTGCTGCCGACCCTTCTGAATCCCGATTCGCTCAACGCTCGTCACATATGGCATCTGTGCTTCCTCCTCGAAGGCAACCAGTTCTTCCCTGAACTCCCTATCCAGATCTTCCGGCAATCGCAGGATCCAGTCCAGCACCCGAAACCAGGCAAGGATCTGCTCGCGCGTGTAGTCCCGCGCGTAGAGGAACCGGATCAGACGGAGTTTCACCCGCTTGCGCGCTGGACCACCCCGGTGAGCCATCGCCTGCAGCTGCGCCAGCGCCACCAAGGCGAACGGGTTGCGGTCCGCCTCCAGGGCGGCGGTGCGGTCCCGCCAGTCGAGCAGCTTGACCGTCGGAAACCGGAAACGCAGCGAACAGCCCCAGCGACCGCGCTGATACCCATTGGGCCGAAAAGCGCCCTGCGCATCCGTCAGCACGGCGAGGCTCACCACGTCCCGGCGGTAACGGTCGAACAGGCGGTAGTGGTAAACGTACATGCGCTCGGCAAATCCGGGATCCGCCTGACCCTGGATCTCGATGTGGACCAGCACCCAGGTCTCCTTACCGTCGAGTGTGTACACCTCGGCGAGCTTGTCGGCGTAGCGCCGGCCGAGCTCCGCGTCGCGCACCACCTGCTGCAGCTCCTTGTCCCGGAAGCGGTAGCCGCGCCTCCAGTCGATTCCCGCGTGGGCTTCAGGAAAGAACAGCGCGAGAAATTCCGGAAGCGCTTGTTCCAGTGCTTCCTTCCACGGAGAGTCGAAGTCGTCGGGGTGTTCGTGGGTCATCGTGGCCATCCTTTGCCGAGGGAATCGGGAGCGCGTCCTGCGCTCGTCGTCTGCGAATCTTCGCAAGTGGCGGCGATCTTGTCACCAGCGGCAGTCGCACAACCCGGAAAGAGCGGACTGGCCTGCCCGCCACTGAAAAGCGCCTGGAGGCGCGTTTTCGGGGTCAAAAACGTGCGTTTAAGCGCGAATCACCCCGGTGATTCGCTGGCGAAATCGATGAGATTCGATAGCTTATCTTGGTCCGACCTCTGCATGCGCTCACCTCCGTCCGGTCTGGTTTGGAGAGTGGTGCTTCAGCCAGTCCGAGAGCGCGTCGTTCATGCGGGTTTGCCACCCTTTTCCGGTGGCCCTGAAAGCCGCCAGAACGTTCCGGTCGAGCCGAATCGAGACTTGCTCCTTATTCCCGCTACCCGCTGGTCGGCCCGCGCGTCGATGCGCAATCTCTTCCTCGAGCAGCGCAGTTGCGTCAGGGGCATCAGGGTCCGCTTCGGGCTCAACGCCTTCACGAATCTTGCGCCGCACATCGTCCCAGTCCGAACGACTCTCTCCGCGCTCGCGCGCCGCGCGCATCTCCTCACTCGACTTCACGATCAATTTCGAGCCACTCATGATACTTCTCCCGTTCGCGACGGTTGGCCGGGCGAAAGCTGATGATACGCAGCGTATCCCCCGGCAGATAAACCACGGTCAATACCGTCAAAACCTCGAACACATAGGCAAACGCCTGTCGGCGTCGCTCGCCGCTGCGCTCGCTATCGACCTCAAGCCGATAGGGGCTTTCCAGGACCAGGTCGGCGTCCAGGAAGTCAAGCCTGTGTTTCGACAAGTTCTGCTGCCGCTTTGCCTCATCCCAAGCATAGACCCGCTGCATGTCGATTAATGTATCGACATTAACCCTCGTGTCAAGGCAGACCCTCGGAGCGCCCCCGCCACCCGCGAAACCCTGCCCACCCCCCCATCACGCCCGTGAGCACCACCCGCCGTTGGTGGTGCGGCAAAGAACCGCGGATTCCATTCGGCACTCACCAACGGAGAGCCTCAAGCCGCGTTTTCGGGGCCGAAACCGCGCGTCTAAGCGCGAATCACCCCGTTATTTTCGGACGAAACCTCGCTGGTTCAATGGGTTGGCTTGGTCCGACCCCTGCGTGCGCTCCTTGCGCCAACGGTTTCCTTGCCATACGGCGCCAAGCACAAGACACTGGACTTCCAGCCGATTGAACCGGAAACACGATCATGCAGAGACAACTCACGGCAATCATCGAGAAGGAAGGCGATGGCTACGTCTCGCTTTGCCCGGAGCTGGATGTTGCCAGCCAGGGAGACAGTATCGAACATGCCCTCTCCAATCTCCGTGAAGCACTGGAGCTCTTTTTCGAGACCGCATCTCCCGGGGAGATTGGGACGCGCCTGCACGAAGAAGTCTTCGTGACGCGGGTGGAGGTGGCTGTTGGGTAGGCTGCGGCCGCTGTCAGGAAAACAGGTCTGCGCCATTCTCGGACGCCACGGGTTTGTCGAAGTTCGGCGCCGGGGCAGCCATGTAGTCATGCAGAAGCAGCTTCCCGAGACCACGATCACGGTACCGGTTCCGGATCACTCGAACTCCGCATCGGCACCCTGCAATCGATCATCCGCCAGTCAAGCGTCCCGCGAGAAGCGTTCGAGCAAGGTTGAGCGGAGGGAACCGGTTCAGGACTCCAGGACGATGATTCAACCGCGGCAAGCAGGAGGGACCATCCCTGCTGCGCGATTGTCCTCACTGCGACCTCACCCACGCAACCAGGCGGGGGCCGGGGACCGCGTTTTCGGGACCAAAAACGTGCGTCTAAGCGGAATCACCCCGGTGCTTCGCGGTCGAAATCGATGCGATTCAATAACCTATCTTGATCCGACCCGTGCATCCGCTTGATCTTGCTCCGCATGAGGGCTATGGTTGACGTGTCAACCAAGGTGAGTCATGAGCAAGCAGACCGCGGTCCGACTACCGGACGAACTCAACGAACGCCTGATGACCCTGGCCAGAAGGACGGGGCGCACGGCATCGTATTACATCCGCGAGGCGATTGAAGAGCACATCGACGACCTCGAGGATATCTACCTCGCCGAGCAGACGCTGGAACGGCTGAAGCGCGGCGAAGAACATACCTACCCGCTCGACGAGGTGGAGCGCGAGCTTGGGCTGGCGGATTGAGCTGTCGGGCGACGCCCGCAAACAACTGCAGAAGCTGGGACGCCCTGAGGCGAAGCGCATCGTTCAATTCCTGCATCACCGCGTTGAGCCGCTGGACGACCCCCGTCAGCTTGGCAAGGCCCTGAAGGGTCCGTTCACGGAGCTTTGGCGCTACCGGGTGGGCGACTATCGCCTCATCTGCGAGCTGCGTGACGAGGTTCTCGTCGTGCTCGTCCTGCGGGTCGGGCACCGTAGCCGCGTCTATCGCAACTGAACGACCTGGGCTGCCCGGCTCAAGATACCCCCCCGCCGGCCGATAACACACTCGGAATAGCACCTGCCGACGACCCGCCCACGGGCACGCCCGGCCTCAGGTGCGGTAGATTGAGGGCCTGACCCAGACGGCCCGATCGGCAAGGGCACGGAACACCGAGTCACAGGGGCACAACCGAGTTGAGGGGCACCGGAAACCAGCAGGCAGTGCCGCACGCGCGCGACGCGGACGCCGACGTGCTGCCCAACTTCTGCGGCGACGAGACGCTGCTGCGCGTGCTGATCTTCGCAATCCTGTTCGCGCTGGTCGTCTGGCTGCTGCGCAGCCCCGGCCCGGAGCCGCTGATCGAGACCGGCCTGATCCTGCTGTTCGTCACCTGGGTCGCGATGAGCACCACCGGCCTGCTCTGCCTGCTCCAGCGTTGGCTGCGCCGGCAGCGCATCGCCTGGCAGGTGATCCTGCCGCCGCTCGCCGCGGTGCTGAACACCGCGCTGGTGCACCTCGGGGCCGAACACTTCGCGCTTGCCGATCCCGCGCACCGGCTGCCCATCGTCGGCGTCGCGATCCTGATGAGCCTGATCGCGATGCACTACCTCTACCTGATCGCGGCCTGGAAGGAGGAGACGCAGCACGTGGCCCACGCCCGCGAGCAGGCGCTGCGCGCCCGGGTGCGCCCGCACTTCCTCTTCAACAGCATGAACACCATCGCCGGGCTCTGCCGCAGCGACCCGGCGAAGGCCGAGCAGGTCACGCTGGACCTCGCCGACCTGTTCCGGGCCGCCTTCACCACCGGCCCGATGCACCCGCTGGCGGCCGAACTGGAGCTCGCGCGGGCCTATCTCGCGATCGAGCAGACGCGGTTTGGGGAGCGGCTGCAGGTGGATTGGGATACTGGGGCGGCGGAGGGCTTGGGCATCGAAGTGCCGACGCTGGTGCTGCAGCCGCTGGTGGAGAATGCGATCCAGCACGGGATTGCGCCTTCGCGCGGTGGCGGGCGGGTGTGGGTGCGTGCGCGCAGCGAGGGCGACGCCGTGGTGGTGACCATTGGCAACACCGTCAGCGACCGCGCCGGCAACGGCACGCATACGGCGGGCGACGAGGCCCGGGCGCGGCTGCGCCAGGCCTTCGGGGAGCGGGCGGCGGTGACGCTTCAACGCGACGGGGACCATTTCGAGATCGACATCACCCTGCCCCGGCAGGGCGGGACAAATGGGGGTTTGCGATGAGCCTGCGGATTCTGATTGCCGACGACGAGTCGCCGGCCCGGGCGCGGCTGCGGGGGCTGGTCGAGGAGCTGGGGCACGAAGTGTGTGCCGAGGCTCCGGATGGGCTGGCGGTGGAGCGGTTGCTGCGCGATGTGCATCCGGACGCGATGCTGCTGGATATCCACATGCCGGGGACGGACGGGCTGACGCTCGCCAGGCGGATGGAGGCCGAGCATCCGGAGGTGCCGGTGGTGCTGGTCACGGCGCACGCCGAGCATGCGGTGGCGGCGTTTGATGCGGATGTTCGGGATTACGTGTTGAAGCCGGTGCGGAGGGAGCGGTTGGAGCGGGCGTTGGGGCGGTTGCGGGGGGCGCGGACGAAGGAGGTTCCAAGGATTCGGGTGAAGATTGGGCGGCGGGAGCAGTTGGTGCCG
>NZ_JAWLHP010000104.1:0-5037 GCF_041690275.1 Thioalkalivibrio sp. | reverse complement strand
GCTATCCTGACAACTATCACAGGAACGGGGTGCTGCAACGCAGAATTTCGCCGCCGTTCGTATTAAGCTTTTGATATCGTGGTCGACAATTCCGACAGGGATTCCAGGAGTCAGCAGCGGTCATGAACGAGCCCCCCTCCAGACAGCAGGCGCTGACGATACTGCGCCGCATGGATCTCCATCCGGACAGCATGGCCTTCGCGGAGCAGCTGTTCGAGCGTTACCTGGCCGACCCGGAATCGGTGCCGCCCACCTGGGCCGACTACTTCGGCGCGCTGGAGCGCGACCCCGGCCCGACGCCGCGGCGGCGGATGACCGACCAGGACTGCATCGAGATCCGCGACCTGCAGCTGGAGCGGGTGCAGGTCCGCGTGCTGCAGTACATCAACTCCCATCGCTTCCTGGGGCACTTCGCGGCGCGGCTCGACCCGCTGGGCCGGGTGGACCCGGAGCCGCCACCCGAGCTGACCCGCGCCTACCACAAGCTGGACGACGTCGATCCCGACCAGGCCTTCGACCCCGGCTCGCTGCACGGCCCGAACCCGGCGCGGCTGGAAGAGATCGAGTCGATCCTGAAGGACACCTACTGCGCGTTCATCGGCGCCGAATTCATGCATCTGGTCTCCACCGCCGAGAAGCGCTGGCTGCAGCAGCGGCTGGAGTCCGCGCGCGGTCACTTCGGCTTCGACCACGCGACCCGGGAGGCGATCCTCGAGCGACTGACCGCCGCCGAGGGCCTCGAGCGCTACCTGCACAACCGCTACGTCGGGCAGAAGCGCTTCTCGCTGGAGGGGGCCGAGAGCCTGATCCCGCTGCTGAACGCGCTGGTGCAGCGCGGCGGTGCGCGCGGGCTGAAGGAGATCGTCGTCGGCATGGCCCACCGCGGCCGCCTGAACGTGCAGGTGAACATCTTCGGCAAGTCGCCGCGCGAACTGGCCGACGAGTTCGAGGGCCGGCACAGCCGCAACCGCGGCACCGGTGACGTGAAGTACCACCTCGGCTACTCGGCCAGCATCCAGACGCAGGGGGGGCCGCTGCACCTCGCGCTGGCCTTCAACCCTTCGCACCTGGAGATCGTGTCCCCGGTGGTCGAGGGCTCGGTGCGGGCCCGGCAGGTGCGGCTGCGCGACCGATCCGGCGAGAAGGTGATGCCGGTGGTGATCCACGGCGACGCCTCCTTCGCGGGGCAGGGCGTGGTGATGGAGACCCTGAACATGTCGCAGACCCGCGGCTTCTCCACCAAGGGCACCGTGCACATCGTGGTGAACAACCAGATCGGCTTCACCACCAGCACGCTGAAGGACTCCCGGTCGACGCATTACGCGACCGACGTGGCGAAGATGGTCAGCGCGCCCATCCTGCACGTGAACGGCGACGACCCCGAGTCGGTGGTCTTCGTGACCCAGGTGGCGCTGGACTACCGGATGCGCTTCGGCAAGGACGTGGTGATCGACCTGGTCTGCTACCGCCGCCAGGGACACAACGAGGCCGACGAGCCCTCTGCGACCCAGCCGATGATGTACCGGATCATTCGCGGCCTGCCCACCACGCGTCAGCGTTACGCGGCCCAGCTGGTCGCGGACGGGGTGCTCGACGAGGAGGCCGTGGAACGGATGCAGGAGCGCTACCGGGACTCGCTGGACGCGGGCGAATCGGTGGTGCCGGGCCTGCTGCCCCGCGACGTGATCAACGGCCACGACCGGACCGACTGGGGCGCCTTCATCAACCAGTCGTGGGACCAGGACGTCCCCACCGGCGTCCCTCGGGGCGAGCTTGGCAACCTGCTCGAGCGCCTCAACAACCTGCCCGAGGCCTTCAGCGTGCATCCACGCGTGCGCCGGATCCTGGAGGCGCGCCGGGCGATGGCCACCGGCGAGCAATCCCTGGACTGGGGCACCGCAGAGACCCTCGCGTATGCAACGCTGATCCGGGACGGCTACCGCATCCGCCTGTCCGGCCAGGACTCCGGACGCGGCACCTTCTTCCACCGCCACGCGGTGCTGCACAACCAGGAAACGGGTGAGGCCTGCGTGCCGCTGCGCCGGCTGGACCCGGAAAACCCCCGCTTCCTGGTGATCGATTCCCTGCTGTCGGAAGAGGCAGTACTCGCCTTCGAGTACGGCTATGCGACCGCGTTTCCGAACGCGCTGGTGCTCTGGGAGGCGCAGTTCGGCGACTTCGCGAACGGTGCACAGGTCGTGATCGACCAGTTCATCAGCTCCGGCGAGCAGAAGTGGGACCGCCTGTGCGGCCTGGTGCTCCTGCTGCCGCACGGCTATGAGGGCCAGGGCCCGGAACACTCCTCCGCGCGCCCGGAGCGCTTCCTCCAGCTCTGTGCGCAGGAGAACATGCAGGTCTGCGTGCCGACCACGCCGGCCCAGATCTTCCACCTGCTGCGCCGGCAGATGCTGCGGCCGTACCGCAAGCCGCTGGTCGTGATGACACCGAAGAGCCTGCTGCGCCACAAGCTCGCGGTCAGCGATCTCGACGAGCTGGCGAAGGGGCGGTTCGAGAGCGTGATCGACGACATCGACGCGCCGGAGCCGGCCGCAGTGCGGCGGGTGATGCTGACCGCGGGCCGCCTCTACTACGATCTGCTCAGTGAAAAGCGCGAAAAGGGTCGCGACGATACCGCGATCCTGCGTCTGGAGCAGTGCTACCCCTTCCCCGAGGCGGAGATCACGCGGCTGCTGGGACGCTATGACCAGGCCACCGAGTTCGTTTGGGTGCAGGACGAGCCGGAGAACCAGGGTTACCTCGGCTTTGTCCAGCCGCGTCTGAATGCGTTGCTCGAGGTGCGCGGACAGGCCCTGCACGCCGTCGCGCGCCCTCCGGCCGCCGCCCCCGCGGTGGGCTACCCCGAGGTGCACAAGGCCCAGCAGGAAGAGCTCATCCGGCGCGGCTTCGGCCCGATCACGGCCCGCGACACGCCGCGCCCCACCCTGTAACACGCGCACGCGCAAGGAATCGCCGATGTCCGAAGAACGCACCGTCCTGCGGGTCCCCGAGCTGCCGGAATCGGTGGCCGACGCGACCGTCGTCGCCCTGCACAAGCAGCCCGGCGATCGGGTCCGGCGGGACGATCTGCTGGCCGAGCTCGAGACCGACAAGGTGGTGCTCGAGGTGCCGGCGCCGACCAGTGGCGTACTCGACGAATATACCGTCGAGGAAGGGGCCGTGGTCGAGGCGGACGCGGTGCTGGGCTACATCTCGGCCGGGGCGCCCGCCGAGACCGCACCGGAGAAACCCGCCCCGACCGCGGAACCGGAGGCGGAACAGGGCCCGGCCGCGAGGGAAGACGAGCAGCGGCCCGAGCGCGCCGCGCCGCCGCCCCCGAGCCCGGCGGTACGCCGCCTGCTCGCCGAGCATGACCTGGACGCCGCGGAGATCGCGGGCAGCGGACAGAACGGCAGGGTGCTGAAGGAGGACGTCGAGCGCTTCCTGTCGGAGCGCGAGGCGAAGCCGACCGAGCCCGCCCCCGCAAGGACCGAAGAACCGGCGGTCTCCGGGAGGCCAGCCGCCAGCGCCCCCGCCGAGAAGCCGCCACCCGCCGCCGAACCGGAGCCGGCGCCTGCCAGCGCTCCGCCCACCCCACCCGAGCCGCCACGCGCGCGCCCGTCCGCGCAGGCGCCGGTGCCGTCCGGCACGCGCGGCGAGGAACGGGTGTCCATGTCCCGGCTGCGGGCGCGGATCGCCGAACGCCTGCTGCACGCGAAGCAGAGCACGGCGATGCTCACCACCTTCAACGAGGTCGACCTCTCCGAGGTGATGGCGCTGCGCGCGCGGCACAAGGACGCATTCCAGGAACGGCACGGGGTGCGGCTCGGCTTCATGGGCTTCTTCGTCACCGCCTGCGCCCTGGCGCTGCGGCGTTTCCCGGTGATCAACGCGGCGCTCGACGGCAACGAGATCGTCTACCACCATCACGCCGACATCGGCATTGCGGTGTCTTCCCCTCGCGGCCTGGTGGTTCCGGTGCTGCGCGACGCCGGACAACTGTCGCTGGCCGCGATCGAGGGGCGGATCCGCGAGTTTGCGGAGCGTGCCCGGGATGGCCGCCTCGACCTCGACGACCTGCGCGGCGGGACCTTCACCATCACCAATGGCGGGGTCTTCGGTTCCCTGCTGTCCACGCCGATCCTGAATCCGCCGCAGAGCGCGATCCTTGGCATGCACGCGACCCAGGAACGCCCGGTGGCGCGCAACGGCGAGGTCGTGATCCGGCCGATGATGTACGTGGCCCTGTCCTACGACCACCGCCTGATCGACGGGGCGGACGCGGTACGGTTCCTGGTGGCGGTGAAGGAGTCGCTGGAGGACCCGGGGCGGATGCTGCTGGACCTGTGAGGTCGCCGGATTGCGCAGGGGGAATAACCGGGCGGGTCCCAAGCGTCTGATAGACTGTCGCTCGCCCTGGAGCACACACTCACTGGAGGATATCCCTGATGAAGAAAATGCTCGTAACGCTGCTGCTCGCCCTCGGCATGATCGCCGCCGCCCCTGCCTTCTCCGCGGAGACGGAGATGGAGATGGACAGCGAGATGATGCAGAAGATGGTCCAGCAGAGCATGAAGACCTGGCAGATCGAGGATGGCGTGTCGGTCGAGGACGCGGTGGAATCGATGAAGCTGCGGGCCAACCTGTTGAATTTCCAGATGGTCTCCGACCTGCCGCTGTCCGAGCAGGTGGAGGCGATGGGCGAAGAGTCGAACTACATCCGCATCCTGGCCTTCTGCGACGCGCTGGTCGCCAAGGAGATGGTCGAGTACGACGTGATCTTCTCGGGCTTCCTGCCCTGCCGCATCGCCGTGGTGGAGGACGACGAGGGGCGTGGCTGGATCACCACGATGAACATGGACATGATGCTGCACGCAGTCGACCTGTCCCCCGAGCTGGAGCCGCTGGCCCAGCGCGTGCGTGACATCATCTACGAGATCGTCGAGGCGGGTGTGACCGGCGACTTCTGAGCCCGAACCCCGGCTGGATGCGAGAGGCGGCCCTTCGGGGCCGCCTTTTTTGTGGGGGCGCGGGGGGGGA
>NZ_JAWLHP010000103.1:0-5099 GCF_041690275.1 Thioalkalivibrio sp. | reverse complement strand
GAGGCCGCTCCTACCGGAACGGGAAACCGCCGGGGCCGCCTCCAGGGCCACCGGGTCCGCCCATGCCGCCCATGCGGCCGCCCAGGGAGCGCATCATCTTGCTGGCCCCGCCCTTGGAGAACTTCTTCATCGCCTTGCTCATCTGGGCATGCTGCTTCAGCAGGCGGTTCACATCCTGGATCTGGCAGCCGGAACCGGTGGCGATACGGCGCTTGCGCGAGCCCTTGATGAGTTCCGGACGCCGGCGCTCCTGCTCCGTCATCGAGCCGATCACCGCCATCATCCGACGGATCTCCAGGTCATTGGCCTGCGTCTTGACCGCCTCCGGCAACTGACCGGCGCCGGGCAGCTTTTCCAGCAGGCTGCCGATGCCACCCATTCGCTGCATCTGGGACAGCTGGTCGTGCAGATCGTTGAAATTGAAGCCGCGCCCCTTCTTGAGCTTGCGCGCGAGCCTTTCCGCCTTGTCCTGATCGACCTGCCGTGTGGCCTCCTCGACCAGGGTCAGCACATCACCCATGCCCAGGATGCGCGAGGCCACGCGCTCCGGGTGGAAGGGTTCCAGCGCGTCCGGCCGTTCTCCCATGCCCATGAACTTGATCGGAACTCCGGTGATCTTGCGCACCGACAGGGCGGCCCCGCCGCGGGCGTCACCGTCGGCCTTGGTCAGTACCACACCGGTCAGCGGCAGGGCGTCCCCGAAGGCCCGCGCGGTGGTCGCCGCATCCTGGCCGGTCATCGCATCGACCACGAAGAGGGTCTCGATCGGATCGACCGCCTGATGCAGCGACTGGATCTCGGCCATCATCGCGTCGTCGATGTGCAGCCGGCCGGCCGTGTCCACCAGCAGCACGTCCTTCATCTCGCGGCGCGCGCGCTCCACCGCCGCGCCGGCAATCGCCTCCGGGCGTTGCGCCGTATCGCTTGGGTAGAAGGTGACACCGACCTGGCCGGCCAGGGTCTCGAGCTGCTGGATCGCGGCCGGCCGGTAGACGTCACAGCTGACCACCGCCACCTTCTTCTTTTCGCGCTCGCGGAGCAGTCGGGCCAGCTTGCCCACGCTGGTCGTCTTGCCGGCTCCCTGGAGGCCGGCCACCAGGACCACCGCCGGCGGCTGGCTGGCGAGATTCAACCCCGCGCCGGTGCCGCCCATCACCTGCACCAGCTCGTCGTGCACCACCTTGATCAGGGCCTGACCGGGTGTCAGGCTTCCGACGACCTCCCGGCCGGCGGCCTTCTGCCGGACCTCGGTGATGAACTCCCGAACCACCGGCAGGGCAACGTCCGCCTCGAGAAGGGCCATGCGCACCTCGCGCAGGGCGTCCTGGATGTTGTCCTCGGTCAGCCGGGCGTGACCCTTTAGGCGCTTGACCGTTGCCTGGAGGCGGCTGGAAAGGCCGTCGAACATGTCTGCTCCCATACTGTGGAAAAATACCCGCTGCAGTGTACCGTCTGCGGCCACCGCGATGCATTGTCCGCCCGATGCGTGGATAATCGCGGGTCATGAGCACCGTCATCGGCCTGATCGCCATCGCCCTGTACATGGTGACCACCGGCTACCTGATCGTGTCCGCACGCAGGGGGCCGCCGACTCCCGCGCAGCCACGCGGTCCCCTCGTCGTCTGGGCCCTCGCGCTGGCGGTCCACCTGGGTGCCCTGTCGCAGTTGCTCGCGACCGACGCGGGACTGAATCTCTGCCTCGGCAACGCCCTGGCGGCCGCGCTGTGGCTGGTCGCGCTCCTGCTCTGGCTGGCCGCGCTGCGCCATCCGCTGGCCATCATGGGCGTGATCGTGCTGCCGCTGACCGCGCTGGCGCTGCTGGTGGCACTGACCTGCGACGAGGGACGGCGCATCACGACGACCCCCTACGTCGAGATCCACATCATGCTGGCCGCGCTGGGCTGGGCCTTTCTTGCGTTGTCCACCGTGCAGGCCGCCGTGATGGCGGCACAGCACCGCGCGCTTCACGAGCATCGCGCCCAGGGCCTGGTGCGGCACCTGCCGCCGCTCTTCTCCATGGAGCTGTGGCTGTTCCGGATGATCTTCGTCGGCTGGGTCTTTCTCACGCTCAGCCTGGCCAGCGGCTTGATCTTTCTCGAGGACCTGTTCGCCCAGCACCTGGTGCACAAGTCGGTGCTGTCGATCCTCGCCTGGATCATGTTCTCGGTACTGCTGATCGGGCGCTGGCGCTTCGGCTGGCGGGGCTCGCGCGCGCTGGCCTGGACCACCGGCGGATTCGTCAGCCTGGTACTCGCCTACTTCGGTTCCAAGCTGGTGCTGGAAGTGATACTGCAGCGCATCTGACGCCTCCGGCACCGGCCGCTCAGGCCCCCGGAGGGGGCGGGCGCCCCGGCCTGTCTGGCGAGGCGATCTCGTAGCGAACTTTCCGCGTGGTCCACTAGCCCCTAGAATTCAAACGCGACACGGCTCGCGCGAGGAACCGCCGCTTGGACGACATCCCGCTGTCTGCACTGTTCGCCGTACTGTTCGTTCTGTTCCTGCTGTCGGCCTTCTTCTCCGGCTCGGAGACGGCCCTGATGGCCGTGAACCGTTACCGGATGCGCCACAAGGCTCAGCAGGGCCACGTCGGCGCCCGGCTGGCCGCGCGCCTGCTGGATAGGCCGGACCGGCTGATCGGGCTGATCCTGCTCGGCAACAACTTCGTCAACATCCTGATCACGCAGATAGCGACATTCATTGGCTGGCGTCTCTTCGGGGACACCGGCGTGGCCATCGCCACCGGCCTGCTCACCCTGGCGCTGCTGATCTTCGCCGAAACCGCGCCAAAGACCGTCGCCGCGCTGCACAGCGAGCGGATCGCCTACCCCGCCGCCTGGATCTACAGCGGCCTGCTGAGGGTAATGTGGCCGGTGGTCTTCGTGATCAATCTTCTCGCCAACGGCGTTCTCCGGCTGTTCGGAATCCGGCTGGACGATCGACACCGTGCGGCACTGAGTTCCGACGAACTCCGTTCGGTAGTCGCGGAGGCGGGTGCGCTGATCCCGCCCAGGCACCAGCGCATGCTGATCAACCTGCTGGACCTCGAGCGTGCCACCGTCGAGGACATCATGATCCCGCGCAACGAGATCGTGGCACTGGACCTGGAGGAAGACTGGAACGATGTGCTGGAGCAGATCCTCACCAGCAGCTTCACCCGCCTCCCGGTGATCGAGGGCGAGATGGACCGGGTGATCGGATTCGTGCACATGCGCGACGTGCTCGCGCTGAAGAACCGGGAGTCGTTCGGCCCGGAGGACCTGCGCCAGGTGATCACGCCCCCCTACTTCATCCCCGCCGGCACGGCACTGAACCGGCAGCTGATCAAATTCCAGCAGCAGAAGCGGCGGATCGGGCTGGTCGTGGACGAGTACGGCGACATCGAGGGACTGGTCACCCTCGAGGATCTGCTCGAGGAGATCGTCGGCGAATTCACCACCGACTCGCCGATGATGGGCGACGAGCTGCTGCGCCAGCCGGATGGCAGCGTGGTCGTCGATGGCGGCATCCACCTGCGCGAACTGAACCGCGCGCTCGGACTGCGGCTGCCGGTGGATGGGCCGAAGACCCTTAGCGGCCTGATCGTGGAGCACCTCGAGGACATCCCCGAGGCCCCGGCCAGCGTGCGGATCGACGGAGTGGTGATGGACATCGTCAAGATCAAGAGCAACACCATCCGCACGGTGCGCATCCCGCCACCCGCCTTCCCGCCGGAGGAGCCGGCCTGATGGCGCGTGCCCGCCCTCAGTACGTCTGCCGCGAGTGCGGCGCCACCAGTGCCAAGTGGGCGGGGCAGTGCGGCGACTGCGGGGCATGGAACAGCCTGGAGGAGTTCCAGGCCAGCACCGCCGCCCAGGGTCCGCGTGCCGGCGGCTATGCCGGGGAGGCTGCGCGCGTCACCCGCCTTGGCGAGGTGCCGGTGGCGGCAACGCCCAGGGTCTCGACCCGGATCTCGGAACTGGACCGCAGCCTCGGCGGGGGACTGGTCCCGGGTTCCGTGGTGCTGATCGGCGGCGACCCCGGCATCGGAAAGTCGACCCTGCTCCTGCAGGTGCTCGCGATGCTGCCCGCCGAGCAGACACTCTACGTCACCGGCGAGGAATCGGCACAGCAGGTCAGCCTGCGCGGGCACCGGCTCGGCCTGGACTGCTCGGGACTGCGCCTGCTCACAGAGACCCAGGTGGAGAACGTAATCGCGACCAGCGAACGGGAACGCCCCCGGGTACTGGTGATCGACTCCATCCAGACGCTTTACACGGCGGCACTGCAGTCGGCGCCGGGCTCTGTGTCGCAGGTCAGGGAGAGCGCGGCGGCGCTGGTGCGGCTGGCGAAGCAGCGGGACATCACCGTGATCCTGGTCGGCCACGTGACCAAGGACGGTCAGCTCGCGGGCCCGCGGGTACTCGAGCACATGGTCGACACCGTGCTGTACTTCGAGGGGGATCCGGGAGGACGCTACCGGATGCTGCGCGCGGTGAAGAACCGCTTCGGCGCGGTGAACGAGCTGGGCGTGTTCGCGATGCAGGAGGACGGGCTGAAGCCGGTGGCCAACCCGTCCGCGATCTTCCTGTCACGGCACAGCCGGCCGGTCTCCGGCAGCGTGGTGATGGTGACCCGGGAGGGCACGCGGCCGCTGCTGGTGGAGGTACAGGCCCTGGTGGCCGAGAGCCACGCGCCGCAGCCGCGCCGTGTGACCCTGGGTCTGGAACAGAACCGGCTGATCATGCTGCTCGCAGTGCTCAGCCGCCACGGCGGCATTGCGCTGTTCGACCAGGACGTCTTCATCAACGTGGTCGGCGGCGTGCGGGTATCGGAAACGGCGGCGGACCTGCCGATGCTGGTCGCGGCGCTGTCGTCGCTGCGCGACCGCCCGCTGGGCCCGGAACTGGTCTGTTTCGGCGAGGTGGGCCTGTCGGGCGAGGTGAGACCGGTTCCGAACGGCGAGGAGCGGCTCTCGGAGGCGTCGAAGCACGGCCTCACCCGCGCGATCATCCCCGCCGGAAACCGGATCCGCAGGAAGATCGCGGGCATGCAGATCGAGCCCGTGGAACACCTGTCGGACGCGCTGGAGCTGGTTTGAAGGTGGGGTCGGCACGGTAGGC
>NZ_JAWLHP010000102.1:0-5118 GCF_041690275.1 Thioalkalivibrio sp. | reverse complement strand
GCAGGGCAAAGCGGCGGCCAGCCGCCGCACTCCATACGACGCCTGGGCTTTCATCCTTCGCGCTGGCGTGGATCGCCATGACAGTTAACCCCATCCTTCTGCTTCACAACCGTTCGCGCCGGTCCGGAAACGTGCACGGCGGCAGCTCACATTCGCGCCCCAGCACCATCACCTGGAATCGCTCCCCCATCTCCCCGGGCAGGGTCAGCATGCGCACCTGCTGGGCCAACTGCATGATCTCCCTCGGGTCGTCCTTGCCCGCGACCGACTGTTCGAACAGGGCCGGCAGGCCGGCGCCGAGCAGGAATTCCCCCTGTCCGGCGTAGGCCAGCACATCGAGCCCGGCCGCCGCCGCGCCCTCCGCGACGCCGGTGAAATCCACGCTTGCGGTCAGGTCCATCAGGCCCGGCCAGGCCAGCGGGTCGAGGACCAGCTGCTGCCGGTAATAGCCCACCAGCGTGCCGGTGACCCGTTCCGGCGCGTAGAAGGCCCGGCGCGGATAGCCGTAATCGCCGATCCAGATGATACCCTGCTCCAGCCGCGCGGCCACCGCGCGCAGCCAGGGCCCGACGGCCGGCCGCCACTCGGACACATAACCCTGGGGCCACGGTCCGCAGGCGTCCTGCAGTTCACGCACCGCGGCATCGAGCACTGACGGCGCCGGCCGATCCGTAAAGACGAGACCCGCTTCCGCGGTGCCCACGCCCCGCTGCCAGACCCTCCCGTCCCGCCACGCGAAGACCTCCACCGGCATCGCGTCCAGCACCTCGTTCGCGAGCACCAGCGCGCGCACGGGCTCCTCCGGCAAGCGGTCCAGCCATTCCACGCGCAGCATCCGCTCCGACCCCAGCCGGTTGACGAGGAACGCCTGCTGCCGCTGGCGCAGATCGGGACTGACCTCGAGGATACGGTAGCGCTTCAGGGACACGCCCGCGTCCTCCAGGCCCATGATCACGTCCGCCGCGAGCCGCCCGCTGCCGGCACCGAACTCGAGGATCTCCAGGCCCTCGCGGTCCAGCACCGGTGCAAACCACCGCGCGAGGGTAGCCCCGAACAGCGGCGAGAGCTCGGGCGCGGTCACGAAATCGCCGTCGGCCCCGATCTTGCGCAGCCCGTTCACATAGTAGCCAAGCCCGGGCGCGTAGAGCACCCGCTCCATGTAGCTCGCGAACGGCAGGAACCCGCCGCCTGCGGCGATCTCCGCATGAATACGCGCCAGCAGTTCCGATGACAGCGCCATTGCCTCCGGTTCGGGGGCGGGACCGGGACCCGTGGGGGGTGCTGTGCTAGATTCCGAAGCCTCGACCATCAGCCTGAACCGGAGAGACCCAATTGGCGCAGAGCAACGCCGTGGCCGGCGATGGCCCGGGTCGTGAAGTGGCGTTGATCACGGGCGCGGCGCGCAGGATCGGCGCGGAGATTGCGCGGACCCTGCACCGTGCGGGTGTCAACGTGCTGCTGCATTATCGCGGCTCAAGGGAGGCCGCCGCCACCCTCGCGGCAGAACTGAACGCGCAGCGTGCAGACAGCGCGCTCCTGCTGCAGGCGGATCTGCTGGATCCGCGCGCGCTCGAGGACCTCGGGGAGCGCGCGGCCGCGGCCTACGGGCACCTTGACTATCTGGTCAACAACGCCTCGACCTTCTATCCGACGCCGATCGGCGAGATCACGGGCGAGCAGTGGGAGGATCTGATGGGATCGAACCTGAAGGCGCCGCTGTTCCTGACGCAGGCCTGCGCGCCGGCACTGCGCGCGACCGGCGGCGCCGTGGTCAACATCGTCGACATCCATGCGCAGCGGCCACTGAAGGGCTATCCGCTCTACTCCACGGCAAAGGCCGGCCTCTGGGCGCTGACCCAGGCCTTCGCGCGCGAGCTCGGTCCGGAGGTCCGGGTGAACGGCGTCGCGCCGGGCGCGATCCTGATGCCCGAGTCCGAGGCGAACATGTACAGCCACCACGAGATGGTCGAGCGCACCGCGCTGAAGCGTCAGGGGCACCCGGCCGACATCGCCCGCACCGTGCTGTTTCTGCTGCGCGAGGCGCCCTACATCACCGGGCAGGTGATTCCGGTGGACGGCGGCCGCTCGGCCTCCCAGTAGCGCGGCAACCGGCCCGGGTGCGTTATGCTGATGCGCACGGATCATTCCGGGAGAAGACGATGATCGATTCCAAGAGCTTCGACGACCTCGCCCGCCGCATCACGGAGAGCCTGCCGGAGCCGGTGCGCGCGCTGCGGAAGGACGTGGAACGGCAGGTGCGTTCCACCCTGAACCAGGGCTTCGAGCGCATGGACCTCGTAACCCGCGAGGACTTCGAGGTACAGGTCGCGCTGCTCGAGCGCACCCGCGCCCGGCTGCGCGACCTCGAGGCCCGCGTGGCGGCACTGGAAGGCAGTCCCGCCACGCCCGACCGCGAGGGCTCCGACATCACCTGAACCCCCTCTCCCCCGGGGGAGAGGGTTGGGATGAGGGGTGCGACTGGGCCAAAGGCTCATCCCGCCCTGCCCCGGAGCGCGAAGGAGCAGCAGACAGCAACAGAAGGAGCGGCAAGGATGCCCATCGCCATGATCAACGCGCGCGCCGTCGACGGCATCCGCGCACCCCTGGTCCGGATCGAGACCCATCTCGCGAACGGACTGCCCAGCTTCCAGATCGTCGGCCTGCCCGAGGCGGCGGTGCGCGAGAGCCGCGACCGGGTCCGCGCCGCGATCCAGACCAGCGGCTTCGAGTTCCCGCGGCGCCGCATCACCGTGAACCTCGCACCGGCGGACCTTCCCAAGGACGGCGGGCGCTTCGATCTGGGCATCGCGCTGGGCATCCTCGCCGCCAGCGAGCAGGTCCCGCACACCGCGTTGCCGGGTCGCGAGTTCCTCGGCGAACTCGGGCTCGACGGGCGCCTGCGCGCGGTCGGGAGCGCCCTTCCCGCCAGTCTGGCGGCGCGCGACAGCGGGCACCAGCTGGTGCTCGGCCGTGAGGACGGCCCCGAGGCCGCCCTGGCAGCGGGCGCCGACGTGGCAATGGCCGACCACCTGCTCGAGGTCTGCGCGGCACTGCACGGCCGGGCCGAACTCGAGCCCGCCGCGCCCCCGGAACCGCAGCCGCTCGCCTTCCCGGACCTCGCCGACGTGCGGGGTCAGCGGCAGGCGCGTCGCGCACTGGAGATCGCCGCCGCGGGCGCGCACCACCTGCTGATGATCGGCCCGCCGGGCAGCGGGAAGTCCATGCTCGCCGCGCGCATCCCCGGCATCCTGCCGCCGATGACCGACGCGGAGGCGCTGGAGACGGCAGCGATCCACAGCCTGCGCGGTTCCGACCACCTGCGCCGCAACTGGCGCTGCCGGCCCTTCCGTTCACCGCACCACACCGCCTCGGGCGTCGCGCTGGTCGGCGGCGGCTCCAACCCCCGGCCCGGCGAGATCTCGCTGGCGCACAACGGCGTGCTCTTCCTCGACGAGCTCACGGAGTTCGACCGCCGGGTGCTCGACGTGCTGCGCGAGCCGCTGGAGACCGGCGTGATCCACATCGCGCGCGCCGCGCGCCAGGCGGAATACCCGGCGCGCTTCCAGCTGGTCGGCGCGATGAACCCATGTCCGCAGGGCTTTGACTGCGATCTGGGCGAACGCTGCCAGTGCACGCCGGAGCAGCGCATGCGCCACCGGCGCCGCCTGTCCGCCCCGCTGGTCGACCGCATCGACATCGCGGTGGAGGTGCCGCGGCTGCCGACCACGGAACTGGTGCCGGTCCCGGGGCAGGACGAGGACTCGGGCACGGTCGGAGCGCGCGTCGTCTCGGCCCACCGGATGCAGCAGGCGCGCCAGGGCAGGATGAACAGTCTCCTCGGGGGGCGCGAACTGGACATCCACGCCCCGCTCGGCGACGCGGACCGGGAGCTGCTGGAACGCGCGGTGGAGCGGTTCCGGCTGTCGGCCCGCGCCTACCACCGCATCCTGCGGGTGGCACGAAGCATCGCGGATCTCGCCGGCAGCACCGACATCGCGACCGCACATCTCACCGAGGCGCTCGGCTTCCGCGCGCTCGACCGCTGGCGCCTGGACTAGGCGAAGGCCTCAGAGCGAGGCGATGTACGCGGCCAGATCGGCAATCGCCTCGTCGGACAGTCCCGTCGCCTGCGGCATCATCAGCGCCGAATTCGGACCGACTTCCTCTCCCGAGCGATAGGTAGTCAGACGGTCGGCGATGTAGTCGGCGCTCCGGCCGGAGATCTTCGGGAAGATGCCCGAACCCTCACCCTCGGCGCCGTGGCAGCTGATGCAGGTTGCATAACGGTCCCTGCCGGCATCGACATCGCCGGCCACCGTAGCAGGCTCTGCATCCGCCGCCGCCTCGTCCGCGGCGGCCACCGTCTCAGCATCGTCCATCTCGAGCCCGGCCTCGGCCAGCATGTACTCGACCGTGCCGGTGACCTCCTCATCGGTCAGATTCGGGTTGCCCCCTCGGGCCGGCATCCCCTGGAAGCCGTTGATGGCGTGGGAGACGAGCGTATCGAGGCCTTTCTCGTCGAGGCGCTGCGTCCACTCGTCGGTATCGTCGAGCACCGGCGCGCCCGCGGCCCCGGTGCCGTGGCAGGCGGCGCAGACGGACTGGTACACCTCAGCCGGCGGCTGCGGCTCGCCGGCAGCGGCATCGGGGTCGACGGCCGCGACCTCGACCCGGCCAACCGGGGCGATCCGTTGCTCCACGGCCTCGGTGACGACCGGATCGCGCTCGCCCAGCGCCAGCTGCCCGGCGAAGTTCAGGAGGTGGTACACCAGAAAGGCCACCGCCGCCACCAACACGACGACGGAGAGACCCATGAAGATCTTGTTGCCGGTATCGATCTTGAACTCTTGCTCAGCCACTTTCTTCCTCCGCAATTCTCCCCGGCCGGGGCCTTCGCTCAGTCAGACCGAGCACGCAGCGCAGACCGGGGGCCGAGTATAGGGCATCCCCTACCCCCAGGCCATAACTGCCACTGTGGCCGTCACGGCGCGAATCACTGGACGGTCCCGGGCGTGGGCCGTATCATGTTCTGCTGCAATGCGCCCGTAGCTCAGCTGGATAGAGCGCTGCCCTCCGGAGGCAGAGGTCAGAGGTTCGAATCCTCTCGGGCGCGCCATC
>NZ_JAWLHP010000101.1:0-5749 GCF_041690275.1 Thioalkalivibrio sp. | reverse complement strand
GCTCCCACGACGGGCGGGGGTTCGTGGGAGCGGCCTCTGGCCGCGATGGGGCAGTGCGCGGTCAAGGGCGTCGCGGCTGGAAGCCGCTCCCACAACGGGTGGCCAATAGGGTAAAGGGATGACCATCGAAACCGTTTTCCTGAGCATCTTTTCATTGGGCGCACTGGCCGGTGCGGTGGCGATGTTCTTTCTGCGCCACCCGATGCGGGTCGCGATGGCGCTGATCGGGACGATGCTCTCGCTGGCCGCGATCTACGCCCAGCTGGGCCTGCACGTGATCGCGGTGTTCCAGGTGCTGATCTACGTGGGCGCGGTGATGGTGTTCATGATCTACGCGATCATGCTGCTGGACGTTCGGGACCGTTCCTTCACCGAGCGTTTCTCGCCGATGCTCGTGGCCGGCCTCGCCGGATTGCTGCTGCTCGTTGGCGTGCTCGTCGACGGCGCGCTGCGCGGCGAGCCGGTCGTGGCTCCGGCGCCCACGGAGGGTGCATTCGGGGTCGGGGTCTTCGCCGCGGCCTTCATGGACGGGTTCTGGGTGTACTTCGCGCTCGCGGCCGTGCTGCTGCTGGTCGCGGAGATCGCCGCCAGCGCGGTGATCGACATCCGGCGCCGGGGCGAGGACCTCGCCGCAGCACGCAGGGGAAAGCGGGATGACTGATGCCAATCTCCTGCTCGCGGTCTCCGGCATGCTGTTCGCACTCGGCCTGGTCGGGGTGGTGGTGCGTCGCAACCTGCTGGTGATGCTCATGTTCCTGGAGCTGATGCTGAACGGCGTGCTGCTGAGCCTCGCGGTGTTTACCCAGTTGCTGGGCGCGGAGGCGGGAGCGGTACTGATGTTCCTGGTCTTCGTGGTGGCGGCCGCCGAGATCGCGATCGCGGTGCCGATCGTGCTGCTGCTGGTGCGGGCCGGTCACACGCTGGATCCCGGCAGCTACGCCGGGCTCAAGGGATAACCCGGGATGGAAGGCATGCTGACATTCCTGGTTCTGCTGCCGCTCGCGGGTTTCCTGCTGAACGGGTTGCTCGGGAGGCGGCTGGGAACGGGGTTCGTGAACGGGGTGGGCGTCGGACTGCCGTTCCTCGCCTTCGGGGTCGCGCTCTGGGCGTGGCGCACTCTCGAGGCCGGCGACGGAGCGCCCATCGTGGAGACGGTGTTCACCTGGGCGGTGATCGGGGAATACAGCTTCGAGATCGCGTTCTATCTCGACCGCCTGAGCGCGGTGATGGCCCTGATCGTGACCGGTGTCGGCGCGCTGATCCACCTCTATTCCGTCGGCTACATGAAGGGGGACGAGGGCTATGCGCGCTACTTTGCCTACCTGAACCTGTTCCTGTTCTTCATGCTGCTGCTGGTGCTCGGCCGCTCGCTGCTGGTGCTGTTCGTCGGCTGGGAGGGAGTGGGACTCGCGTCCTACCTGCTGATCGGCTTCTGGTTCCAGGACGTGGCCAAGGCCCGCGCCGGACGCAAGGCCTTCATCACCAACCGCGTCGGCGACGCCGGCTTCCTGCTCGGCATGTTCCTCGTCTTCACGTTCGCGGGCACCCTCGAGATGGACCGGATCAACGAGGTCTTCGCCGCCGGTGTGGTCCCCGTTGGCGTCGCGACGGCCGCCGGGATCCTGCTGTTCATCGGTGCGACTGGCAAGTCGGCGCAGATCCCGCTGCATGTCTGGCTGCCGGACGCGATGGCGGGCCCCACGCCGGTCTCCGCGCTGATCCACGCGGCAACCATGGTGACGGCAGGGGTGTACCTGGTCGCGCGGCTCTCCGGGGTGTACCTGGAGGCACCTGCCGCGTCCGCGCTGATTGCGGTGATCGGCGTGCTGACCGCCTTCCTGGCCGCGACCATTGCGCTGGTGCAAACCGACATCAAGAAGGTTCTCGCCTATTCGACGATCTCCCAGCTCGGCTTCATGTTCCTGGCGCTGGGCGTCGGCGCCTACGGCGTGGCGGTCTTCCACCTGTTCACCCACGCCTTCTTCAAGGCCGCGCTGTTCCTCGGCGCCGGCAGCGTGATCCACGCGCTCAACGGCGAGCAGGATATCCGCCTCATGGGCGGACTGGCACGGCGCATTCCCTGGACCTTCGGGACCTTTGCGATTGCGACCGCCGCGATCGCGGGCCTGCCGCCGCTCGCCGGCTTCTTCTCCAAGGACGAGATCCTCTGGTTCGCGCTCGCAAGCGGGGAGGGCGGTTCGCTCTCGCTGTGGGCTCTGGGGTCGCTGACGGCCCTGTTGACGGCGCTGTACATGTTCCGGCTGCTGTGGCTGGTGTTCCTCGGGCGTTCCCGGATGGAGCCGGACACCGAGCGTCACGTGCACGAGTCCCCGGTCACGATGACCGGTGTGCTGGTGGTGCTCGCGGCCTTCTCGGTGATCGGTGGCTGGTTCGGGCTATCCCACTACCTGGAACCGCTGTTGCCGCTGCCCGCGCTGCGCCTTGATTCGGCCCTGCTGCACTGGGCGCAGATTGGCTTCGCGGTGGTGCTGGCGCTGCTCGGCCTGATCGGGGCGGCCTGGCTGTACCGCGATGGCGGAAAGCCCGCCGATCAGCTCTGGCAGCGGTTCCGGCGGCTGCACCGGGTGCTCGACGGGAAGTACTTCGTCGACGAACTCTACGACCGCTTGCTGCAGCGCCCCTGGCGCTGGGTCTCGGACCGGGTCTTCCTGCGCCTGGGTGATCGCCTGCTGATCGACGGTTCGTTGCACGGTCTGGCCGCACTCGCTCGCTGGAGCGCAGTCGCCTTCACCCGCGTACAGAGCGGCAGCCTGCACTGGTACGCCTGGATGACGCTGTTCGGGCTGGTCGCGGTCCTGATCTGGGTGTGGCGTCATGTCTGAAGCCATGGCCCTCAATCTCCTGCTGTTCCTGCCGGTGATCGGCGGGGCCTTGCTGCTGCTGTTGCCGGAACGGCGCCCGGAGCTCGTGCGCGGGCTGTCGATGCTGGTGCTGGGCGCGCAGCTGGTGCTCGCGGCGGGGCTGTACTTCCAGTTCGAGGCCGGCGTATCCGGGCTGCAGTTCGAGACCCGGATTCCCTGGATTGCCGCCTGGGGTGTGCACTACCACATTGGCCTGGACGGGCTGAACCTCCTGCTGGTGCTGCTGACCGCCTTTCTCGGTCCGCTGGTCGTCGCCGGTGCGTTCACCTCGATCACGAAGGACGTGAAGCTCTTTCACGGGATGGTGCTGTTCCTCCAGTTCACGATGTTGGGGACCTTCCTCGCCCAGGATCTGTTCCTGTTCTACGTGTTCTGGGAGGCCATGCTGATCCCGATGTTCCTGATCATCGGGATCTGGGGTGGCGAGCGGCGCATCTATGCGACGCTGAAGTTCTTCCTGTACACGGCCTTCGGCAGCATCCTGATGCTGGCCGCGGTGGTCTACCTCGCATTCACGGTGCTCAGCCAGGACGGTACCCCGTCCTTCGCGATCGCCGATCTCTACCTGCTGGAACTGGCGGTTCCGGTGCAGGTGCTGCTGCTCACCGGATTCGCGCTGTCGTTTGCGATCAAGGTGCCGATGGTGCCGCTGCACACCTGGCTTCCCGATGCCCACGTGGAGGCCCCGACGGCGGGCTCGGTGATTCTCGCGGGGGTATTGCTGAAGATGGGGACCTACGGCTTCCTGAAGCTGGGTTTCCCGCTCTTCCCGGAGGCGGCCCAGCTGGCGACTCCGCTGATCATGACGCTTGCCGTGGTCAGCATCCTCTACGGCGCGGGGCTCGCGCTGGTGCAGGACGACATCAAGAAGATCATTGCCTATTCGTCGGTCAGCCATCTCGGCTACGTGATGCTGGGACTGGTCAGCTACAACCTGCTCGGGGTGCAGGGGGCGATCATCCAGATGGTCAGCCACGGACTCGTCGCCGGGGGGCTGTTCCTGATGGTCGGGATGATCTACGAGCGCTGCCACAGTCGCGACCTCGGCGCCTACGGCGGGCTCGCGAAGCTGCTGCCGGTCTATTCGGTCTTCTTCATGCTGCTGACTCTCGCGGCGATCGGGCTGCCGGCCACCAGCGGCTTCACCGGCGAGTTCCTGGTGCTGCTGGGGGCCTTCCAGGGAGCCTGGCCCCTCTATGAGCAGGGCCTGGTCTACCCGCTGGCACTCGCCTCCGCGGCGGTCCTTGGGATCGTGCTGGGCGCGCTGTACATGCTGCGGCTCGCGCGCCGGCTGCTGTTCGGGGGCGCGCGGGCCCCGGAGCCCGAGGGGGGCGCGCTGCGGGATCTGAGCCCGCGGGAGATGGGTATCCTGGCCGCACTGATCGCGGCGATCCTCTATATCGGCGTCCTGCCCAACGAATTTTTGCAGAAGACGGAACAGGCAGTGATCGAATACCAGCAGCGTGTCGTGCCTGAACGGGTCGGGGAGGGCATCCGATGACACCGGAGGGCCTGCTGCTGGCCGCGCTGCCGGAGCACCTGCTGCTGCTCGGCATCCTCGCGATCCTGGTCACCGACCTGGTTTCCAGCCGGCCGCGGGACGCGTTCCTGCCGGCGCTGCTGACCCTGCTCGCCGCTGGCATCGCGGCCGTCTGGCTGCACGGGACCGGGCACTCGGGGACTCCCTTCCCGGGGCACTTCTCGGTGGATACGGACGCCTTCGCGGCAAAGGCATTGCTTTTCGGTCTCGCCGTGCCAGTGCTCTTCCTCGCCCGGGACGAACGTCACGAGAGCCGCTTCGCGATGCTGCTACTGGCGTCACTGTACGGCGCAGGGCTGCTGCTGTCGGCGGATAGCCTGCTGATGGTGTTCTTCGGCCTGGAACTGCTGTCGCTGCCGCTGTACGCGCTGGTGGTGCTGGGCTTCCGGCGCCCGGAGAGCGCCGAGGCCGCGCTGAAGTACCTGGTGCTGGGCGGGGTCGGGACCGCGGTGCTGCTGATGGGGCTCTCCCTGACCCTGGGCGCGACAGGCGGGCTGACGGCGGCCGACTTTCGCACGGCGCTGGGCGGGGAGGACCTTCTTTCGCGAGGTGCGGTGGTGCTGGTGGTCGCGGCCTTCATGCTGAAGGCGGCGATCGTGCCGTTCCATGCCTGGGCGCCCGATGCCTACGAGGGCGCAAGCGTGCCGGCAACGGCGTACATGGCGACCGTGGTCAAGGGCGCGGTGTTGCTGGCCCTGGTGCGGCTCTTCGGGGAGGCGGGCGCCGGGACGGATCTGCTGGCGGTGGTGGTCGCGCTGGCGCTGCTGTCGATCGTCTGGGGCAATCTGGCGGCGATGCGCCAGGAGGGCTTCAGGCGGCTGATCGCCTACTCGTCGATCGCGCATGCCGGGTATCTCTTCCTGGCGCTGCTGGGACCGGCCGAGGCGCGCTTCGAGACGGTGGCCTTCTACGTGATCGTCTATGGCCTGACCAACCTGCTGGCCCTCGCGTGCCTGCCGAGAGGGGAGGACTGGCTGCGCGATCGGCTGAACAGCCTGAAGGGCCTGTACCACCGGGATCCGCGCGCCGCGATCCTGATCGCGGTGGCGATGCTCTCGCTCGCGGGAATCCCCCCATTCCCGGGCTTCGTCGCGAAGTTCCTGGTCTTCCGCACGGTGATGGAATCGGGCCTGGTGGCCGTGGCGGTCGTGGGCCTGGTCGCGAGCTACCTGGGCATCTACCTGTATCTCAGGGTGGTCCGGTACATGTTCATGACGCCTGCGGAGGCCCATCCGCGCACCGAGCCGGCCGCGGGCTTCGGCACGGCAGCCGCGCTGATAACCCTGGCGGCGGTGCTGCTGGTCGGTGTCTTCCCCGGCGTGGTCCT
>NZ_JAWLHP010000100.1:4431-5813 GCF_041690275.1 Thioalkalivibrio sp. | reverse complement strand
GCCCGGAGTAACGGGGCCGGGGGTGAGGGGCGGTATGTCGCGTGACGAGAGTGGCGGCCCGGAGGTTACCCGTTGTGTCGGTCGATGTCCTCGGCCAGCCAGGCCTTGATCAGCGACTGGTAGGGTACATCCCGTTTGTTCGCCTCCACCTTGATGCGTTCCAGGAGGGACACTGGAAGACGCAGCGAGATCGTTTTGGTGGTGGGCTTGAGACTCGGGAGACGTACGGATTGCGCCTGGCTCCAGTCAACGTATTCGGAAGAATCATCGCTCTCCCAGAAGGCCCGTTCTTCGGCTTCGCTGGCAAACGCGGGAGTCTTTTTACGTGGCTCGGTCATAGATGATGCGCTCCTTGCGGTGCATGTCACGCGCTGAGATCACGCGGATCAATTTGCCGTCTTCGCGTAGCGTGAACGTGATGTGCAGCGGACGGCGCCCGTCGGTGCGACCCAACGCGTGGTACCGCGTTTCCTGCTGGCTGTTTTTGATGTCGGGAGTGATCAGGAGGGGCTGGTTGAAGAAGACCTGCTCCGCTTCGGCCTGACTGACCCCATGTTTGGACGCGCTTTTTCGAGCATTCCCTGCATCCCATTCGAAACCGGATATGCTGCTCCAATCTTTCACATCTGTATATTGCTGAAATATACGCAGTCGGGCAAGTGCCATTGGCCGACGCGCGCGAGGCTTCGCCCGGACCCCCCCCTCCTTCACGTGACCTTCGCGCTCCTCAGCTTTTTTTTGGGCCGGGGCCGGCGTAGGCTCGCCTCATGCAGAACATCGTGTTGGTCGGGCCGATGGGGGCCGGGAAGAGTACGGTGGGGCGGGGGCTGGCGACGCTGCTGAAGCGGCATTTCGTCGATTCCGATCACGAGATCGAGAAGCGCACCGGGGTGGATATCCCGACCATCTTCGAGTTCGAGGGGGAGGAGGGCTTCCGCAGGCGCGAGACCGAGATGCTCCGCGAGCTGCTCGAGCGCGAGAACGTCGTGCTCGCCACCGGCGGTGGCATCGTGATGCGCCCGGAGAACCGCGAGCTGCTGAAGCAGCACTGCGTGCTGTATCTGCGCGTGCCCGTGGCCGAGCAGCACCGGCGCACGCGCAAGAGCCGGCGGCGTCCGCTGCTGAATGCGTCGGAGGACCCGCGCAAGCGCCTCGAGGAACTCTTCCGGCTGCGCGATCCGCTCTACCGGGAGGTCGCGACGATCGTCTTGCAGGGCCGGAACCAGCGCGTCCGCGACGCGGTGCAGGCCGCGTGCGATGCGTTGCAGGCGCAGCGTCCGGACCTGTGTCCCCTGGCCCGTTCGAGATCGTAGGAGCGACCTCTGGTCGCGATGGGACGTGTGGGGAATCGCGGCTGGAAGCCGCTCCTACGGGGGCTTGGC
>NZ_JAWLHP010000100.1:0-4331 GCF_041690275.1 Thioalkalivibrio sp. | reverse complement strand
GGCTGGAAGCCGCTCCTGCGACGGTTGCTGCTGGGTTGGGTTCAGTGGGTTGACTGGCCGCCGCCGTCGGCGACGAAGACGCCGGCCGGGTTCGGGGGGGCGCGGCGCCCGTGGGAGGCGTGGTGCTGCATCAGCCGCCAGCCCTGTTCCAGCTTCCGGTAGGTCTGGCTGACGAAGATGGAGCCGGTGGGCGTGAGGTCGCCCGGTCGGGTCACGAGTTCCTCGGTGAGCAGGCAGGCGATTTCCTCCGTCTCGGAGCCTGCGACCAGCCGGGGCTCGATCCGGATGTTCAGCTCGCGTGAGAAGACCAGCAGCCAGCTCTCCATCACCTCCGCGACACCGCGGTGCGCGCGCGGGCTGCCCGGGTGCAGGCAGACGATATCGGGGCGCTCCGCCCACACAAGCATCATCGCCTCGATGTCCGCGGCCCGGAAGGCCGCGTAATAGGCGGCACGCGCCTGTTCAGGGGTCTTCATGCCAGGATCAGTGCAGGCCGGCCGATTCCAGCGCCGGCGGCGGCGACGGATCCGGCGCGCCGTGATGCAGTACCATCTGCCAGCCCTCGGTGGTGTGCCGGTAGGCATTGGTGGCGAGGACTACACCGCGGCGCTGGCCGTCCACAAAGAGCTGTTCGCGCACGTGGTGCACGACCAGGTTGCCGTGCCCCAGGACCACCACGTCCGTTGCCCGGACCACCACGTCCTGCATCGCCGCGAGGATCTCGCCCCAGCTCTCCAGCACGGCCTCGCGGCCCTGGAGCCGCTCTCCGCCCGGATGCACGCAGACGATGTCCGGATCGTCGGCCCAGACCTCCGTCATCATCGCCAGGCTGCCGTGCTCGAAGGCCTCGTAAAAGGCCTGCTCTGCAGACTGCGCGGATTCGTATCCAGCCATCGCCATCCCCCGCTTGGTTTGCCCGGCATTGTAAGGCGGGGCGCGGCAAATGCCGACCATCCCGGTAAACTGTCGGCTGGTTTTCCGGGAGGCCCGCTCCTTGGCGCGCATTCTTGTCATTGGCAACGCGACCATCGATCACATCGTGGATCTGGCCGCGTACCCCGAGGAGGACTCGGAGGGACGGGCGCTGGGCAGCACTATCCGTCCCGGCGGCAACGCCGCGAACACCGCCGCGATCCTGACGCAGGCGGGGCATCAGGTCGACCTGGCGACCGTCGTCGCGGAGGGCCGCGCCGGCGAGCGTCTGCTGGAACTGCTGGCGGCGCGCGGCATCGGCATCGAACGCTGCGTACGGCGGCCGGGGCGCACCCCGACCTCCTGGATTATGCGCTCGCGCGCGACTGGAAGCCGGACGATCGTGCACGATCGTGAACTGCCGGAACTGGACGTGGATGCCCTGCGCAAGGAGGAGCTCGCCGGCTACGACTGGTTCCATTTCGAGGGCAGGAATCCGGGTCAGCTCCCGGCGCTGCTGCGCAGCGTCCGCCGGGTCGCGGTGGATCAGCCGCTGTCGCTGGAACTGGAGAAGCCGCGGGAGGGCATTGAAGGCAGCCTGCTGCGCCTGGCCGACGTGCTGATGTTCGCGAGCGGCTGGGCCCAGGCGCATGGGCTGTCGGAGCCGGAGGCCTTCATCACCGGCGCGGCGCGGGCGCGCCCGGCGGCCGTACAGACGCTGACCTGGGGAAATCGCGGTGCCTGGATCGCGCAGCATGGTCGGATAGCCCACTGCACGCCGGCGGCGGGGCTGCAGGTGCGCGACAGCCTTGGCGCCGGAGACACCTTCAATGCCGGTCTGATCCACGCGCTGATCTCGGGTGAACCGCCGGAGCAGGCGCTGGAACAGGCCGTGCGCCTCGCGGAACGGAAGCTGCAGCGCCCGGGGCTCGATCGCCTGTTCGAGGCGCCCTGACCGGTGCACCCGCGCCGGCAGCGCTCAGGCGTGGCCGGCCGGGGTGTCCGTGGCGGAGTGGAAGTACTCGCTGTCGCGTCCCAGTTCGTCCACCAGTTCGCGCAGCACCGCGAGCCGGCTCTCCGGATCGCTGAACGGCGCGCAGGACTCGCAGAAGACGTCCCCGCAGGGCTGGCGGCTGTAGAGCCAGAAGTGAATCGCGCCCGCCAGCAGACCGTCGGCGACCTCGTGCACGTCCGGGGAATGTCCGTCGGAGGAGAGCGTGTTGGCGAGGTCGATGAGTTTCTGCGCCGCGTTGTTGTAGGTTTCTTCGGTGATGTCGCTCATCGCGGACCTCGCTCTCTATCAATTTCCGCTGCCATTTTACCCCGAGTGGGGCCTGGCTGCGCACTCCCGGTGAAGCTCGCGGCCGCAGGTGCCGCCCCCCGTATGGAGCGCGGCGGCTTGCCGCCGCTTTGCCCTGCAGGACGCTCGCCTCCTGCAGCGAAGGCGAGGTCGGGCCCTCACCCGTGACCCTCACCCTCAGGCGCTAACGGGACCGCGAAACGAGGAGCCATTTATAAATCTGTCCCCGTTTCGCGGTTACTCCCTTTCCTGCGACCCATCTCCCGCAAGCGAGAGAGGGGAGGATACGGCGCCGCCTTCAGGTTGACGGGCCCCCGTTCTGCCGCAGGGCGCGGAGGTCGTGTCGAAACAGCGGGATTTCACGTTCCTCGCGAGTCAGGCCGCCATGGGCCCCGCGGAAGTCGGGCCCCGTGTCGTCCCCCACAGGATCGACGAGGAAGCTGTCGCCATCCGGAAACAGAAGGTAGTCGCCCGCGCGGGCCTGCAGCTCCGGATGCGGCCGGCCGGACCCGAAGGCCCTGCCGCACAGCCACTCCTCCATCGGGACCACCTCGACACTCGCTCCGAAGGCCTCGATCATCGCGCGGCGGAAATCCCGGTGCCGGTCCGGCTTCACGTGCGCGATCGCGGCACGGGGCTCCCCGGTCAGCGGGTGGCGCAGGCAGCCGCTCACCGTCGGCGCGTCGCGAATGTTCAGGCGCCGGGAGACCGCGCGCATCCCGTGATCGGTGCTGGTGAGGAAGAGCGCGCCCGTGCCCTGCAGTTGTTCGATGATCGCTGCGTAGGCAGCGTCGATCTCGGCGAGATGGTTGCGGACCTGCGTGCTGTCCGGCCCGTGCTCGTGGCCGAGGTGGTCGAGGTGCGACCAGTACAGATAGGTGTAGTGAGGGCCTTCGCCGCCAGTGCGCACATGCCGGCCCAGCAAGGCCGGTAGTTCTTCCAGATGCCGAAAGCCCAGGATCCTCGCCGAGCCGCTCATCAACCGGTTGTAGGAGGAATGGGCGATGGCGGCCGGCGAGATCACCGTGGTCGCGCGTGGCAGCCGGTCCAGCAGTAGCGGCGGCCGGATACGCTGCTCGAGTTCCGTAGTGCTCAGGCCCGCGGAATTCCCGCTGCAGTCGGCCTCCCGCGCCGGCAGGACGGTGAGCGTGCTCCGTGGTCCTGGAAGATAGGTGCGCCACCCGAGCAGGCCGTGCTGCGCCGGGCTGACACCGGTGAAGACGCTGGTGATCGCGCTGGCCGTTGTGCTCGGAAACACGGCCTCGAGCTGCCGGAAGAGATCCCCACGCAGCACTGGTGTGTCGGAGAGGTAGTCGAGGGCGAAGCCGTCGATCAGCCAGAACAGCACGTGCTGGTGACCTGCGACCGCCTCCGGCGCGAGTGCCGGCAGCGGCGCCTCGGCATTCAGCGGGCCCTCGCAGCCGAGACCGCGTTCCAGGCTCGCAAGCAGGTTGATGAAGCCGTGGCCCGAGGCCGCGGCTTCATTCCAGTGGCGGGCCGATCCGGCGGTTGGTGCCCCGGCATCCGGTTTCGTTGCCGTCTTCAACGGTTCAGGATTTCTCCCCACCGTGACAGGGCGGTGAATCCGGGACCCTTCCGGCGCGTTCGAACCACTGCTCCGGATCCAGAGTGTGCAGGGCCAGCGCGTGAACGCCGCCTGCCAGCTCGTCCGCAAGGATGCGGTTGACCATCCGGTGTCTCGCCACGAGCTTCTGGCCTTCAAAGGCCTCGCTGACGAGCGTGACCTTGAAGTGCGACTCGGACCCCGGCGGGACGTTGTGCATGTGGCTCTCGTTCACCACCTCCAGGTGCACGGGCGTGAAGTGCTGCTCCAGTTTTTCCGTGATGCGTTCTTGCTGGGTCATGGCTGAGTGTGTCCGCGGTTTCCTTTCTGGCTTATGCCAGAAGGATCGGTTTCCTGTCGAATGAACGCACGCGGGGGCGGTACTTTTTTCGTTCCGGCCGGGGCGGTGGGCCCGCTGCGCTTGGCCCACCCTACCGTAGCGCCACGTGTCCTGTCCGTCGTGGCCGTAGGGTGGGCCAAGCGCAGCGGGCCCACCAAGCACCACGGCGCCCGTGAGTGCCCTGGCCGCTCTGGCCGTAGGGTGGGCCAAGCGCA
>NZ_JAWLHP010000099.1:0-5831 GCF_041690275.1 Thioalkalivibrio sp. | reverse complement strand
CGGCGGGCTCGGTGGTGGCGCTGGGGGCCGCACGGGCCTCGAGGCCGGCGTCGATCAGGTTCTTCACCGCGATCAGCAGGCCCATCGCCAGGAAGGCGCCGGGGGGGAGCAGTGCGAGCAGGAAGCCGTGTTCCTGCGGGAAGAGCTCGATGCGCAGATCGCGTCCCCACTCGCCGAAGAGCAGGTGGGCGTTGTCCAGCAGACTGCCCTGGCCGACGATCTCGCGCAGCGCGCCGATCGCGACCAGCACGCCGGTAAAGCCGACACCCATGGCCAGACCGTCGAGTGCCGCCCGCGGCACCGAGTTCCGCGAGGCGAAGGCCTCGGCGCGTCCGATGATCGCGCAGTTGGTCACGATCAGCGGGATGAAGATGCCGAGCACCAGGAACAGGCCGTGGAACCACGCGTTCATCACCAGCTCGATCGCGGTGACCGCCGAGGCGATGATCAGCACGTAGACCGGGATCCGGATCTCGGGACGCACGTGCTCGCGCAGCAGGGAGACCAGCGTGTTGGAGATCAGCAGCGTGGCGATCGTGGCGAGGCCGAGTCCGAGGGCGTTGACCACGGTGCCGGAGATCGCGAGCAGCGGGCACAGCCCGAGGAGCTGGACGAGCCCGGGATTGTTGGTCCACAGGCCCTCGCGGATGATGTCGCCGTAGCCGCTGGTGATCATTGCAGCAGCTCCCCCGGCGGCTCCGCCTCGGGCAGTCTCTCCGTGGGCGTGACGTGGTCCGGAATCTCCGGCACGGCGGGGTCGACGGTCAGCACCTCATCCTCCTCCGGCGGCGGCAGGGCCAGCAGTTCCTCCGAGTTCTCCTCGAAATATAGCAGGGCGTCGCGGACCGCTCCCACAACCGCACGCGGGGTGACGGTAGCCCCGGTGAACTGATCGAAGACCCCCCCGTCCCGGCGCACCCGCCAGCGTTCGGCCGGCGGATCCCCCAGCGAACGCCCGCGGAAGTCGTGGATCCAGTCCGAGCGCTCGACCTCGATGTCGTCGCCCAGGCCGGGGGTCTCGCGGTGCTGGATCACCCGGACGCCGCGCACGGTGCCGGTCCGGTCGATGCCCACCAGCAGGTGGATGTCCCCGCTGTAGCCATCCGGGGCGATCGCGGAGAGGGCGACGCCAACGACCTCGGTTCCGCGCCGGGCGATCCACACGGGCAGGTCCTCGCCACCCAGCCGCTGGTCGCTGACCCGGTGGTAGTCCGCCACCGGGTCGTTGTCATAGTCGAGCCCCTCGAGCACCTGCGTCACGCGCGCGCGGGTGATCTGCAGCCGGTTTTCGGCGATACGGGCCTCCGTCGCGGACTGGATCCAGGCCACGACCGCGGTCCCGAGCGCCGCGAACAGGCCGAGCAGCAGCGTGGTGATCACCACGTCGCGGACCACCAGCCTAGCCACGCCCGTCCCCCGAATGGCCGAAGATGCGCGGCCGGGTGTAGTGGTCGAGCGTTGGCGCCACCATGTTCATCAGCAGCACCGCGAAGGCGACACCGTCGGGATAGCCGCCCCAGGTCCGGATCACGTAGGTGAGGATCCCGATCCCGATGCCGAACAGCACGCGGCCAAGCGGCGTGGTGGCGGCGGACACCGGATCCGTGGCGATGAAGAAGGCGCCGATGATCGCGGCGCCGCTGAAGACGTGGAAGGCCGGCGAGGCGAACTGGTCGGGATCGAACACCCAGAAGATCCCGGCGATCGTGGCCAGGCTCAGCAGCATCGACACCGGGATGTGCCAGGTGATCACGCGCCGGTACAGCAGCCAGAGGCCCCCGAGCAGGAACAGGTTGCCGGCCCACTCCCACTCGGTCTGGGAGAAGGAGCCGAAGACCGGGCTGCGCGCGACCTCGCCCACCGTCTGACCGGTGACCAGGCTCTCGCGCATCATGTCCAGCGGCGAGGCCCGCGTGATCGCGTCCCAGTCCAGGCCCTCCGGCAGGCGTCCGGTCAGCGTGGTCTGCAGCGTCTGCCACAGGGTGAACGGCCCCTCCATCAAACCCTGCGGCGATGGCCACAGCGACAGCTCGCGCGGGAACGACACCAGCACCACCACGTAGCCGACCATTGCCGGATTGAAGGGGTTGTAGCCCAGCCCGCCATAGAGGTGCTTGGCCACCACGATCGCGAAGCCGGTGCCGACCAGCAGCACCCAGACGGGGGCCAGCGGCGGGATCGCCAGCGCGAACAGCCAGCCGGCGAGCACGGCGCTGGAATCGCCGAGCGTCACCGCGACCGGCCGCCGCCGGAGCTTCACCATCAGCGCCTCGAACATCACCGCGAACAGCACGGACAGCACCACGTTGACCAGCACGCCCCAGCCGAAGAACCAGGCCATCGCCAGGGTGCCGGGGATCAGGGCGTAGAGTACCTGCCGCATCAGGTGCCCGACGCTGTGGCCGGGGACCATGTGCGGCGAGGTGCGGGTTCGGAAGCGCATCAGCCGTCCGCGCGCTCGCGGTCCTTCGACGGCCTCTCCTCGGATGACTGTGCAGCCTTCTTTGCGCGGGCCCGCTCGATCGCATCCTCGATCACGGCCTTCTTGTCGCCCGCTTCGCTGTCCTTCTTCCCGAGTGCCGCCTTCTTCCGCGCGAGCCGTTCCGCCTTCTCGCGTTGCTCACGCTCCTGGCGCTGTTGCCGGAACTCGAAGCGTTCGCGGGCGAGGTCGGCCTTCTGCCGGTCCTTTTCGCGCCCCCAGATCTCCTGCTTCGCGAAGCGGTAGTACTGCACCAGCGGGATGTTGCTCGGGCACACCTGGGCGCAGCAGCCGCACTCGATGCAGTCGAACAGGCCGTAGTCCTGGATCGCGTCGAAGTCCTTGCTCTTGGCGAACCAGTACATCTGCTGGGGCAGCAGGTTGGCGGGGCAGACCCGGGTGCACTCGCCGCAACGGATGCATGGCATCACCGGGCCGGGTTGCGGCGCGTCCTGCGGACGGGTCGCCAGCAGGCAGTTGGTGCCCTTGATGATGGGCACCGCGTCGTCTCCGACCGCGAAGCCCATCATCGGGCCCCCCATCACCAGGCGGTCCACGTCGGGCATGTAGCCCCCGGCCGCCGCGGCCAGGTCCGCGAAGGGCGTGCCGATCAGCGCCTCGATGTTGCGCGGCTCGCGGATGCCGGGGCCGGTGACGGTGACGATGCGCGAGATCAGCGGCTGCCCGGCCACCACCGCTTCGCGAATGGCCTTCAGGGTCCCGGTGTTGTGGCAGACCATGCCGAGGTCGGCCGGGAGCCCCGCGCTCGGGACCTCGTGGCCGGTCAGCACCTTGATCAGCTGGCGTTCGCCCCCGGTCGGGTAGACGCTCGGGATGGACACGATCTGGAGGAAGTCCTGCTCTCCCGAGGGCATCGCGTCGGTCAGCGCGCGCAGTGCCTCGGGCTTGTTGTCCTCGACCGCGAACAGCACGCGCTCCGCGCCGACTGTGTGCGCGACGATGCGTGCGCCCTCCAGGATGGCCTCCGGGTAGGTGCGCATCAGCATGTCGTCGCAACTGATGTACGGCTCGCACTCGGCCCCGTTCACCACCAGCGTGTGGATGCGCTTGCCCGGACGCGGGTTGAGCTTCACCGCGGTCGGAAAGGCGGCCCCGCCCATGCCGACGATGCCGGCGTCGCGCACCCGTTCGCGCAGGCTGCGTGGATCGCGTTCGCGCCAGTCGTGCCAGGGTTCCATGCGGTCATCGCCCCAGTGGTCGCGGCCATCGGTCTCGATCTTGATGCACGGTGCGCTGAGGCCGGAGGGATGCGGCACCGGGTGTTCCACGATGCCCCGGATCCACCCCGAGGTCGGTGCGTGCACGTTGGCGCAGATGTAGTCCTTGGCGCGGCCGATCCGCTGTCCCTTCGCGACCCGGTCCCCGGCCTGCACCGTGCATTCGGTCTGGGCCCCGATGTGCTGCGACAGGGGCACGTAGAGGTATTTCGGCACGCCCAGGGTCAGCAGCGGACGGGCAGTGCTCTCGGCCTTGTGGTCCGCGAGTTTCAGGCCACCGTGGAAGTGATGGAGCTGCATGCGCGCATTGTAAGGGAAGGCCCCGGTTTCAGGCGGATTCCCGATGCTCCTCCGTGGCCTTGTGCCGGTCTTCGCGCGGCCGTTCGATCGGCGAGGGTTCCGGCTGCGACCAGCGCCAGTCCTGCAGGCCGCGCTCCAGCGGCACCATGTCGATGCAGTCCACCGGGCACGGTTCCAGGCAGAGTTCGCAGCCGGTGCACTCGGATTCGATCACCGTGTGCATCTGCTTTGCGGCGCCGACAATCGCATCCACCGGGCAGGCCTGGATGCACAGCGTGCAGCCGATGCAGGTCTGTTCGTCGATCACGGCCACGGCCTTTTCCTTCTCCTCGACCTCGAGCGGCTTCGGATCGCGCCCGAGCAGGTCGGCCAGCGCGAGGACCGTGGCCTCGCCGCCCGGCGGGCAGCGGTTGATGTCGGCCTCGCCCGCGGCGATCGCCTCGGCATAGGGGCGGCACCCGGGGTAGCTGCACTGGCCGCACTGCGTCTGCGGCAGCAGGTTGTCGACCTGGTCGGCGATCGGATCGCCCTCTACCCGAAAGCGCTGTGCGGAATAGCCGAGGATCAGGCCGAAGACCAGGGCGAGGCCGGCGATGGCGAGGATGGCGTTCAGCATGTCCTGACCCGGGCTGCGCGCGGAGCGCGCTCGTTGCCGCCCGCTTCCGCAGAAGCGGGAGAGCGATGGGGAGAGGGGACAAGCCTGGCGACAGGCGACCCATCTTCGTGTTGTGTTGTACCGTTAATCGCCATCATCGTTACAGTCGCAGCAGTCCCGAGAAGCCCATGAAGCCGAGCGACATCAGGCCCGCGGTGATCATCGCGATCGCACTGCCGCGAAAGGGCACCGGGACGTCGGCGGCGGCGATGCGTTCGCGGATGGCGGAAAACAGGATCAGCACGATGGAAAAGCCGATCGCCGCGCCGAACCCGTACAGGGCCGATTCCACGAAGCCGTGCGCCTCCTGAACGTTCAGGAGCGCGACGCCGAGCACCGCGCAGTTGGTGGTGATCAGCGGCAGGAAGATGCCGAGCACGTTGTACAGCAGCGGGCTGGTCTTGTGCACCACCATCTCGGTGAACTGCACCACGGCCGCGATCACCAGGATGAAGGCGATGGTGCGCAGGTACTCGAGCCCCAGCGGCGTGAGCAGGTACTCGTTGATCACGTAGCTGCTGACCGCGGACAGCGTCAGCACGAAGGTGGTGGCCAGGCCCATGCCGGTCGCGGTCTCGACCTTGCGCGACACGCCCATGAACGGGCACAGGCCGAGAAACTTCACCAGGACGAAGTTGTTGACCAGGATCGTGCTGACGAGGATCAGGGCGTATTCCACGGCAATCCCGCGTGGTCAAGACGTCGAGAGTATCGGACACCCCGGTGGCGCGCTCAACCGTGCGTGCGGCACGGCTGTTGCGGCCGTCGGCCGGGCCGGCCCGATTTCGGATCCCGACCATAGCATCGCAGCCAGGCGGCTGCCCCGGTCTCCCCAAGACCCGCGCGGTCTCGTGCCACCGCCTCATCCCGACCCGGCCCCATCACCAGCACCAAGGCGCGCCAGATCGTAGGAGCGGCTTCCAGCCGCGATGGTGCACCGGGCGGGGCAATCGCGGCTGGAAGCCGCTCCTACGCCCGCTCCTACGCGGGCGGTGCCGATGTTTTGTGGGAGCGGCCTCCTGGCCGCGATGGTACAGCGGGTGGGGCAATCGCGGCTGGAAGCCGCTCCTACGCCCGTTCCTACGTGGGCGGTGCTGTTGGGTTGTGGGAGCGGCCTCCTGGCCGCGATGGTGCGCCGGGCGGGGGATCGCGGCTGGAA
>NZ_JAWLHP010000098.1:0-6010 GCF_041690275.1 Thioalkalivibrio sp. | reverse complement strand
AAGTGCAGGAATAGTGGGCCTATTTCAAACTTGCCCAACGCAGCGCCGGCGCTTCTGGCGAAGCGATCTGGTACCGAACTTTCCGCATGGCCCACTAGGCGGCGGCTCCGTTTCAGAGCCGGTCGTTCAGGTACGCGATCAGCCAGTTCCACGAATCGCGGTCGGCGCGCTCGTCGTAGCCCACCGGCATGCCGAACTGCTCGGCGATCGCATCGGCGCGGGGGTTCGTGAAGCTGTGGGTCGCCCCGGCGAAGTCGACGAAGGTGTAGGGCACTTCGGCGGCATCCATCTCCTCGCGGAAGGCGGCGATCTGCTCGGCGGGTACCAGCGGATCCTCGGCGCCGTTGAAGACCAGGATGTCCGCCTGCACCGTGTCCGGCTCGGCCGGGTGATCGGTGTTCAGCGCGCCGTGGAAGCTCGCGACCATCGCGAGATCGCTGCCCGCGCGCGCCGCCTCCAGCACCACGCTGCCGCCGAAGCAGTAGCCGATCGCGGCCAGGGGCTGCCCGGCGGTGAGTTCATGTTCGCGGAGCAGGGCCTCGGCGGCCTCGAAGCGGCCGAGCATCAGGTCGCGGTTGCCGCGAACGGCGGTCGCGAACTCGCGCGCCTCGCTGGGATGTTCGGCCAGCTTGCCGCTGCCGTACATGTCGAGGGCGAGCGCGACGTAACCGGCCTCGGCCAGCATGTCGGCGCGCCGGCGGACGTGCTCGTCGTGACCCCACCACTCGTGCACCACGATCACCCCGGGCCGCGGGCCCTCCAGCGAGGGGTCGTGGGCGAGGTAACCGGTGAGTTCGACGCCGTTGTGTTCGTAGACAACCTGCTCGCCGTATTCGGAGGGCGATTCGGCGCCCGCGGTGCCGAAAAACAGAAGCAGGGCGAGTGCGGGCAGTACAGGGACGTGACGCATGGGCTCTCCTCGGGTACTCGTTCAGGGATCAGGGCGCGCGCAGGGATGCGCGCCACCGGAAGTATCCGGCAGCATACCCGGCTCACGCAATGCAGCCGGATCGGCTGAGCCGGATCGGCTGAGCCGAAGCGGCATGAAGATCCGCGCGGCAGCCTCCGGGTCGCTCCGCCGGCGCGGGTCCGGGTGCACCCTCGCGCAAGCCGCGATACGATCCTCAGTGCAACCGGTTCATGAACGAACGACTGGAGGGGAAGTGATGGATTTTGCCAGGACAGGAGCACGCCGCGCCCGGTGCGCGGGTCCGCGGTTGATGGAAGACGGCGTGCAGTCCGGCCCGTATCCGCCTCTCCATCATCCGGGCGAGGGATGGGGGGCGGAATCGGCCCGGCTCTGGCGGATCGGCCCCGCAACCGCGGGAGGGGATCGGGCTTCCTCGCCCGCTTGCGGGGGAGGGCTGGGGAGGGGCCTCGCCGTTGCCGCCGCCGCGGCGCTGCTGTTCGCGGGCTGCGCGACCGTCCCGGAGGACCTGCAACCAGTGCCGGAGATCCAGCCCGAAGTCGCCGAGGTCCGGGAGGATCCCGATTCCTTTGCCGGAGCGACCGTGGTCTGGGGCGGCAGCATCGTCCGGATCGACAACCTCGCCGAGGGCACGCGGCTCGAGATCGTCTCCCGGCCGCTCGGACGGGACCAGCGACCGCTGCAGGTGGACCGCAGCGATGGCCGGTTCCACGCCTTCTTCCCCGGATTCCTCGATCCCCAGGTCCATACCCCGATGCGCGAGGTGACCGTCAGGGGGCAGGTTGGTGGTGTCAATGAGGACAGCATCGGCGAGTTCCCCTACACCTTCCCGCGCGTGGAGGTCGAATCGCTGCACCTCTGGCCGGTGCCAGAGCCGGAACCCCGGGTGATCTACCATGACCCCTTCTGGGACCCGTGGGGCCCGTGGGGGCCATCGTGGGGCCACCCCTGGCATAGGAGCCGGTGGTGATGCGTGAGCACGGCACGCGGCTGATCGCCCTCGTTCTGGCGGCTGGTCTGGCCGGCTGTGCGACGCCGCCCATGGAGCCGGCGGAGGGGCCCGAAGTGACCCCGCGTGAGGCGGTGAACGAGGCCCTGCCGGGCACCGAGCAGATCTGGGGCGGGGTGATCGTTCGCGGGGAGAATCTCCCGGACTTGACCCGGCTGGAGGTGGTCAGCTATCCGCTGCGCAGCCAGGAACCGCAGACCGGTCGGATGACCAATGGCCGATTCCTGCTGGAGGTGCCGGGCTTCCTGGATCCGGTGGATTACCGGACGGGCCGGCGCATCACCGCGCGTGGTGCGGTGGAACGAACGGAGGCGGGCAGGATCGGTGAGGTGGACTACGTGTTCCCGGTGCTGGTCGCGGACGAAGTCCACCTGTGGCCGGACGAGGCCGTCCCTGGGCGTGATCCGGGCCGGGTACGCTTCGGCATCGGGATCGGCATCGGGCTTTAGGCTCAGGCTCGTGCGGGTATGCACGAGCCCATCGCTGGCCTGCTCAGCCGCCGCTGCCGAACAGGTGGCCGAATATGCGCGCGCCGCCGATATAGGTCCCCATGGCCGAGCCGAGCGTGGTCAGCAGGAACACCAGCAGTACCCGTGACACCCGGTTGCTCCACCATCCGCGCGCGCTGGTGGTGTCGCGGCGCAGGCGCGCGAAGTCGCCCACCTGAGGCTTGCGCATGTAGAGTTCCACCGCCGCCGCGACGAAGCCCACGCCGATGGTCGGGTTCAGCGAGGTCAGCGGCGCGGCGAGCGCCACCGTGCCGATCGTGACCGGGTGCGCGAACGCGATGATGCCGCCCACCGCCGCAAGGCCGCCGTTGATCATGATCCAGTCCAGCACCATCTGCAGACCGAGCTCGGTGTTGCGGGTGAAACCGATCACGAAGCCCGTCAGAATGATGCCGACCACCACCCACGGGAGGTATTTCGGCCAGCGTGCCTTCGGCGGGGACTGCTCCAGCTGCTCCAGCACGTCCTCGGGCCGCTGGCGGTCCAGGGCCAGGTAGTTCTCGATGCCCTTCAGGTGCCCCGCCCCGACCACCGCCAGCACCTGCCGCGCGCCCTGGTCCGCCAGCTTGCGCAGATGCGCGGCCATGTAGCGGTCACGTTCGTCGATCAGCGGCAGGTAGAGTTCCCGGGACTGTTCCGCGAATTCGCTGAAGGTGGACTCGAGCATGTCGCCTTCCTTCAGGCGCTCGATGTCCTCCTCGGCGATCTTTTCCCGGCTCAGCACGCTCGCGAACAGGCCGCCGACCAGGCCCATGCGCTGCCACCAGGGCACCGCGCGGTAGGCCCGACGCAGGGTCAGGCCGATGTCCCGGTCGATCAGCGCCAGCGGCAGTCCCCGCTCCAGCGCGCCGAACATCGCCGCGCGCATCTCGGCGCCGGGCTCGATGCCGTACTGGTCCGCCAGCCGCTGCTGGTAGGCCCCGAGCGCGAGGCTGGCCGCGATCATCGGTGCCTGCCCGCTGCGGATCACGCTGAACAGGTCCATCCGGCTCATTGCCTCGGGGTCGAGCATCGCGCGCTGGCGGCTCATGCACAACTCGATCGCCACGGTGTCGAAGACGCCGCTGGCCATCAGGTCGGTCACCGTCCGCGCGCTCGCCGGCGACACGTGGGCCGTGCCGAGCAGGGTGATCTCGGTCTCGCCGATGCGGACGCGGCGGTGCGGTTCCCGGGCGAGGAGCTGGTCGACGGTGTCGTTCATCTTGCTCTGGTCAGCGTGCAAACAGCCCGCCATCGTAGCCGGAATGCGCTCGCGGGGCGAGCTTGCGGCGGTATTGGAGGGTCCGGGCGGAGGCGTCCTCGGCTCAGGCCGCGGCCCTCAGCCACCCCAGCCAGACATCCTGCAAGGCAGGGGATCGCGCGGCGACCGCAGAGGGCTTGTGCAGGCTGCGGCGGAACACGGGGCCGCCCTCCAGCGTGCACTGGCGCCCGCCGGATTCCGTCAGCATCAGGGTGCCGGCGGCGCTGTCCCACAGGGCCTGTCCGCCGTGCAGATAGAGATCGGCGCGGCCGGCCGCCAGCCACGCCCACTCGAGCGCGCAGGCACCGAGGTTGCGCTGGGAACGGAACGGCGGCTCCGTCACCAGCGCCAGCGCGAGCCGATGCGGCAGGCGCTTGTAATCGACCAGGGCCGTGCAGCGCGACAGATCGGCCTGCTCCGGCGGCCGGCTGGCCGGAGCCTCGCCGTTAAGCCGCAGGCCCGTGCCACGCGCAACGCTGAAGAGCTCGTCTCGGATGGGGTCGTAGGTGGCGCCGTAGGCCACGCCGCCGGTGTCGATCAGCGCCAGCGAGATCGCGAAGAAGGGCATGCCGCCCGCGAAATTGGTGGTGCCGTCGAGCGGGTCCAGCAGCCAGCAGGGCCCGCTCCCATCGAGTGCCGCCTGCTGCGCGGCGCGGGGCTGCTCCTCGCTCAGCACGGGTATTTCCGGAAACAGCTGCTCCAGCGTGTCGCGCAGGCGCCGGTCCACCGCGTGGTCGGCGCTGGTGACCAGGCTGCCGTCGGTCTTCTCCGAGACCGCGAGGTGGCCGTGGAAGCGCGGCAGCAGCTCCTCCCGGCCGGCGTTGCGCAGGGCCTCGAGGAGGGCGTCGAATGGGCGTTCGGGGGATGTCATCGGCCGGGTCCGTTCTGCGCGGAGCCGCCTGACTGCGGTTGGCTTCCGCGGGGTGAGCGCTGCTAGGTCCTGCGCGTATGATACCGGTTCATGACCGGACTCTTCGTGATCCTCGCCATTGTGCTGGTTGTCCTCTATTTCAACGACGCCTGGCGAAGCCTCGAGCGCGCTCGCAAGATCGCGCGCGACGTCTGTGCGCGGGCCGGGGTGCAGTTTCTGGACAGCAGCGTCGTGCAGACCGGTGTCAGGATCGAACGGGTAGGACGGTGGGGACTGATGCCGGCCCGGACGTACCGCTTCGAGTTCGCAACGGACGGCGATTCCAGGCACGCCGGCGAGATCACGCTGCGTGGACGCCGGGTGCGCGTGGTCAGCATGGATCTGCCCGATGGCGGGCGGGTGCTGGATGGGGAGATTCCGGCGCGCGATCCCGGGGAGTCGACGCGGTGACGCTGAACGAGCTGCGCTACATGGTGGCGGTGGCGCGCGAGCGGCACTTCGGCCGGGCGGCGGATGCCTGTCACATCAGCCAGCCGTCGCTGTCGGTGGCGGTGCGCAAGCTCGAGGACGAGCTCGGTGTGACCCTGTTCGAGCGCGGGCACGGCGAGGTGACGCTGACGCCGGCCGGCGAGGGGCTGGTCCGCCAGGCGCGCAGGGTTCTGGACGAGGTGGGCGTGCTGCGGGAGATGGCCACGCAGCAGCAGGACCAGCTCTCCGGTCCGTTGCGGCTCGGTGCGATCTATACCATCGCGCCCTACCTGCTGCCGGAGCTGATCCCGGTGCTGCACGAAGATGCACCGGAGATGCCGCTGGTGATTGAGGAGAACTTCACCGCGCGTCTGCGCGACCGCCTGAAGGAGGGGGAGCTGGACGCGATCGTCGTGTCCCTGCCGTTCGACGAGCCCGGCGTGGTGACCTTGCCGCTGTACGACGAGCCCTTCGTGGCCGTGTTGCCGGCCGCGCATCCACTGCGGCAGGAGAAGACGCTGACGCTGGACCGGATGGCGGACGCGACCCTGCTGCTGCTGGGTGCGGGCCACTGCTTTCGGGACCAGGTGCTGGAGCTCTGCCCGCGCTGCCTGCACTCCGCGGAGGAGGCCGGCAGTACCTCCCGCAACCTGCAGGGCTCGTCCCTGGAGACGATCCGGCACATGGTGGCCTCCGGCGTGGGCGTGACCATCCTGCCCTGCACCGCGGCCGGCGCCGACCGCTATGCACAGCGCCTGCTCGCGGTGCGGCGCTTCGCGGAGCCGGTCCCCAGCCGGCGCGTGGCGCTGGCATGGCGGGCGAGCTTCCCGCGTCCGCAGGCCATCGAGGCGCTGCGCCAGGCGGTACTGGAGACCGGCCTCTCCTGCGTTCGCTTCATCCAGCCCGGGCAGCGCGACGGCCAGGCGGCTCGTCAAGGGACTGCTGCGCCAGAGTGAGGGTCACCGTGGGAGCGGCCTCTGTGGGA
>NZ_JAWLHP010000097.1:3532-6384 GCF_041690275.1 Thioalkalivibrio sp. | reverse complement strand
CCGGGCCCGCCGTGTCCTTGGCAGGGACCAGATCGCTCTGATCTTCAGCGGGCGCCTCTGGCCGATGAGCCGGACCTTGTTCCAGGGGTGGGGCCGCAGGTCACGGTTGGCGATTTCCGGGACAGCCACTATCTTCGAGGTTCACCAGCACGCCTGCTGCGAATCACCCTGGGCAATCTGCCAGACGCCGAACTTGTGGTGTTGCCGGAGCGGCACTGGGAGGCGATCGTTGCGTCTTTCTGATGGAGAACGGCCCGAGAAGCTCCTCATCCTTGGCGGTCGTCAGGAAGCATCGGCATGCCTGCGCGTCGTCGCCGCCAAAGATCGAGGAAGAGAAAGGGCAAATACCACACGAACAGGGATGCAACGCCGACGATCACCAAGCCCACCAGATACCAGGGCCACGGTCCAAACCAATCCAGGAGTGACGGTTGTGCGGGCTTGGCCATGAGGTAGAGAAAATTGGTGTCCAGCCAGAGGTTGATGACGAAGATGACCACCGCCAGAGCCGCAGTGATTGCGGCGACGCGGGGGATTGATGCCGCCCGTGGTCGCAGGCGGAAGGTGATCGTCAGATACATCACCCCGGCGATGACCAAGCCGTGACCAGCGAAGAAGAGCAGGTAGGCCGGGTCCGGAAAGCGGGCCGTCAGGTCCGGCGTCAGCAGGGCCTGGGTGGTGCCGCCCAAACCCCAGAAATAAACGACCTCGTACGTGCGATAGCTGCGGGTGACCAGCGTCCAGGCGGTCAGATAGACCGCCAGGGTGCATAGGTGCAGTGGCAGCAGTGCGGCGGGGGACAGGTTGCGCGCATCGATTTGTCTCCACAGATCGAAGGCTTCCTGGCCCAGTAGCAGGGCAGCCAGCAGGTAGGCTACGGTCCGGGCCTGGCGCAATGCCAGGCGGCGCACCGTGAGCGGCACCACGACCGCCACCGCTGCAATGACGACCAGCGTCGCCAGATGGGATGTTCCAAGCAGCTCGAAGCTCTGCGATTCCATGGGATTGCCAGTGACGCTCAGGACCGTTTCCGGCGCGCGCACGACTCAACATTGGGCGGGCGCGCGACCCATATCAAGTATGACCGATCCGTGGGTTGGGCTCCGGCAGCGAATGCGTGAATTTCGGATGAAGCCGAGCCGAGCGACCGCATTGGTGCCGTAAAGACGATAACCGCTGCTCGTCCGATATGGCGTCCCGAGCAGACCCGGCTTTTCGTAATGCCGGATCGTCTCCGGCGAGCACCCGCTGGGACTCGCCACTTCGCAAATTCGCAACGATGGTTTCATCGAACTTGACCCTGCAAGCGTTACAGGGTTTAGCCTGTTTCCGTGTCCACAAGGGCGCAGGTTTGCGGCTGCCGGGTAGAGGCGGCGGGGCCCTGTGTCATGGCATGGGAGAGACCGGTTGAATGTTTTGCGCGAGATTCTCGGGGTGGCCCTCGCTGCGGCGCCCTGGCTGTTGCTGGGGCTGTTCGTTTCCGGCCTGATCCGGGCGTTCGTCGATGATGCGATCCTGCAACGTTGGGTGGGTGGCGAAGGAGCTTTGAGTATCGGTCGCGCGGCCGTGATCGGGGCGCCGCTGCCACTGTGCTCCTGCGGCGCGATTCCGACGGCGCTGACACTGCACCGCAGTGGAGCCGGCCGCGGGCCGACGACTGCCTTTCTTATTGGCACGCCGGGCATCGGTGTCGACTCGCTGGCCATCACCTACGCACTGCTGGGCCCGTTCATGATGTTCGCCCGGGCACTGGGCGCGGTGCTCACCGCGGTGGTCACGGGTCTGCTGGTCGCCATGGGAACGCGAGGCACGCCGGCTCCGGCCTCGTCGTCGGGGGGACGCAGCGCGTGCTGCGCCAACGGATGCAGCCCGGAGGCGCGGGAACAGGGCCACCAGGCTTCGGTGCCTGCGGTGCCCATGCAACCGCTTGCCACGCGCCGCCTGCGCGAGGGCATGCGGTATGCGTTTGGGGATCTGCTGGAAGACATCGGCCCTTGGCTGCTCGGGGGGCTGGTGATGGCTGGGGTTCTGATTGCGCTGCTCCCGCCGCAGATGCTGTCCACCTACGGCAGCGGTCCTGTCGCGATGCTACTGATGGCTCTGGTCGGCATCCCGCTCTACATCTGTGCGGCGGCAGCCACCCCGATCGCCGCCGGGATGCTGCTGGCAGGTGTGTCTCCCGGTACAGCGCTGGTGTTTCTTCTTGCCGGTCCTATCACCAGTGCGGCAACGCTCGGGCTGCTCCGACGGGAGTTCAACAACATGGGACTGGTATGGTATCTGGGCGGCATCGTGGCCAGCACTATTGCGATCGGCATGGCGACGGATGCGGTGATCAGCCTGACCGCGCTGGATGTTGCCGCCCAGGCCGATACGGCGCGGGAATTGCTGCCAGCATGGCTTGAAGCTGTGGCGCTAACCGTACTCTTGTGGCTGGGCAGCCGACCCCTGCGGCAGTGGTTGCGCCATCATCTGTCGTCTGCAAGGGCAACTTGATCGTCGCCTGTGTTACGCAGGGCCAAGGCCAGCGGAAAGGGCGTTCGAACAGATCCCGCACCCGTGAGGTGCGGTGCTTTCCCTCTGTACTGACCTTCGACCGCAGGGGATGGTCGCAGCGATGCGCGTCGACCTTGTGCCGTCAGGTGGCTGGCGGCTGACCTTCAGGTTCGAAAACGGTGATGCGATCCTGATCGATTATCAGGATTGTCACTGAGGAGCACCGCCCACTCGAAGACCCCGACCTCGTACAGCGGCAGCCAGATGATGATGAACACGGAGGTCAGCGTCGCGTTCCAGACGACATCCACTACCATCGGCACGTCCGAGAAACTCACCCGCCGGTCGCCAGCGCC
>NZ_JAWLHP010000097.1:0-3432 GCF_041690275.1 Thioalkalivibrio sp. | reverse complement strand
CAGCGCCGCCATGGGCGACCACCCGATACCAAGCCCCTTCGGCTGCCAGATCACGAGGGCGATGGTGATCACGGGGATGACCCGGGCAGTCAGCAGCATGACAGATCCTTGCAGGGATTGGACGGCGCAGCGTCAACCTGTGTGCCGCATCACTTCAACAGTGGATGGTCCTTCGGCAACTGCCTGGCATACCACAGTGCCAGCTTGTGCCGCATGCTCTGCTGCGAGACTTGATCCTCCGGCAACGGCTGGATTTTCTGGTCATGCACCAGCAGCCGGTAGATGTATTGAATCCTCTCGTTGGCCGAATCGGTCGGTTCAAATTCCACCGCGCCGCGCTCCTCGCCGTATTTCATCCCGGCCAGAAGCGCGGCCTTCACCAATTCCGCCTCATGCTTCAGTTTTTTCAATGCACTGCCTCCCGCGCGATCCTGAAAAGAGTACACCCTGGGCCGTGACGGGTCGCTCTCAGCGTGGCCCTGTTTCTGGATCCCCTCGCTTCTTCGGCTGTCTCACGGATGGCATCGCAGGGGGCTACGGTGCGATGTCCAGTTTGTTGATCACGTTGCGCACTCCGGGCAGGTACCAACCGTTCCGTTCCGCGCGTTCCTTCTGGTCGGCACTGACGGCGATACCACCCATCGTCACTTCCCCCTCGCGCACCATCAATTTGATCTCGTCGTGGATCTCGTCGTGCTGCAGCGCCGGATCCCTGTCCAGCAACAGGTTGAGGGCGTCCAGGATCTCCCCATCATCCTCCTCCTGAGGCGGGTCGACCTGCAATTCGTTTACGACCCCGGCAATGCCCGGGATCCACCAGGCCATGACTTCCGCCAGCTGCCGGTAATTGACGCTGGGAACCGTGCCTTGCAGGCGCACGACGCCGTGGTGCGCGCTCAGCACCATCCAGTCGCCCAGGGGCCCCGCCTCGGGTGCTTCATCACGGCCAATGGCGATGCCCTGAAAGTCACGATCGGAACGCAATGCCTGATCCAGCGTCGCAGAGATGATCGTCGCCCACCTCTTCGTCCGGGCGCAATTGCAAACTGTCGTGGACCGCTTCGCCACCGGCCACCTGAACCGCGACCTGCCACGCCCGCCGTTTGGCGGCGATCGTCGAGACCGCACCCTCCAGGCGAATGCCCTCCTCGCTCGTCACTACGCGAATATCGTCCTGATGCACCAGGCGCGGGCCGCTTCTCGATCAACGGTGGCGGCCGCGCGATTGCGCGGCGTGGCGCGCTCCGGCTGGGTGGCGGGCGAACCACCACGCGGGCAGCTGCAGCACCGACTCCAGCGGTCCCCGGCGAAAGAGGCGCAACCACACCAGGGCGAACACCATGGCCACCCCCGTGATGCCCGCGCTGATGGCCAGCGCGCGTCCGGGTTCGCTGGTCTGCAGCGTCTGCGGCCAATACGCGAGCGCAAGCGCATGGCCAACGTAGAAGGTCAGTGCCGTGCGGCCGAGGGCAACGAGCGGTACCAGGACCCGCCCCGCGCGATTGGCCAGAAGCAGGCAGGCCCCGAGCACGGCCACGGCCAGTGCGGTGGCGGACCACAGCCACGGCGGCATCTGGCTGTGCGGATCCGTGCTCAGCACGTGCAGCCAGCCGACCACCAGGCCAGGCTCACCGAACACGCCGACCAGGGCCCGGGTCACGCCCAGCACCGCGATGAAGGCCAACGTGCCGCCGACCATCAGGCGCCACTGCACCCCGCGCGCGGCGAGATCCCGGTGCCCGAGCCAGAGGCCGAACATGAACGGTACGGCCGCCGTCACCAGCGGATAGGGTCCCGAAAGCAGCAAGGTGTGCAGGATCTCGCCGGGCGCATCGCCGAAATCGACGTTGGTGCGGTTGAACACACCGGGCTGCAGCACGCGACCAGCGAGAAACCCGAGCGGGCCAGCCAGCGCGAGCAGGGCGGTGAGCGCCAGCAGCCAGCGCGCGGGCAGGCGCACGGCAACGATGGCCAGCAGGAACAACAGGGCGTAGGTCTGCAGGATGATGTGCAGGCCGCTGGCCACGCCTTGTAGCCACAGACCCAGGGGAAGGAGCAGAGCGGCGCGCCAGACAAGGTCTACGCCGATGCCGCCGGGTATCGCACGCCGCGCGGCCGAGCGCGCCAGCAGGGCCACGCCGACACCCGCGAGCAACAGGAAGAGCACCGCCGCATGACCATGAGGCAGCGCATAGAGCCGGCCGGCGGTACTCTCCAGGCGGGTGGGGCCGACGTGGATGAGCAGCATGCCGACGATGGCGAGGGCCCGTGCGACATCGATGCCGGCGAGGCGGGCCGTGGCGGCGGGTGCGGACATGGGATGACCCGTTGGGTTTCGGACGCCGGTGACGGGCTGCAGCAGGGAGGCATCGGGCCCCCTGACCTGCCACCGCCAGCGTCATTACTGGCCGGTCCCTGGTGCAAGAGCTGGATTCAGAACAGGCTCACGGGCGCGCTGGAGCGTGAGCACGTGGGGGAAGCGGCCGGTTGAACCAGGGACGACTCCGCGATCCGGCCCAGAGCAGGATTATAGAACAGCAGCGTGCTCACCGCAGACTGCTTGAGGTAGTGGACCAGCACCATGGGTCCTGCCATGCACAGCAGCCCGCATCGGACCAACCGCACTCCCCAAGGCGGCGGCAGACCACGGCACTCGATGGGCGCCGCGGTTCTGGCACCGGCCAATGGGGATTCCTGAAGTCCATCACCACGCCCAGCACCCAGGCGGGCGCGGATATGGTCGGCCGAGGTCAGTCACGATCCGCCGCGCACGTTCATCGAGCCGCTCGATTTCGTTGCCCGGCTGGCGGCTCTGGTGCCGAAACCGCGGGTCAATCTCACCCGTTTCCACGTAATCCGCCTGGAGTCGGAGATGCACGCTCAGCGGTTGACCCGGGCGCGCCTGCGCTGGAATCGACAAGGGTTTGAGTCTCGGTTCCGTTTGCGCGATCCACGAGGCCTGTGCACCCACGTTTATCTGACGGCTTCGGAGGCTCGCCATGCGGTCATTCCCTGGCGCAGGATATGCAGATCCCGCAAGCCGCGCGCGTGCAGAAGCTTCGCAGCGGTCCGGGAACGGCGGTCCGTGTGGCACACCAGCACCAGCGGGCGATCTGTGGGCAGTTCGTGGAAACGGCCTGCGAGTTGATCGAGGGGCAGGTTGAGCGCGCCGTCGATGTGGCCGAGTTCGCCGGTGAATTCCTGAGCGCTGCGCACGTCGACGACCACGGGTGCGGAGTCGCCTGCCAATTCCGCAATGAGTTCCTGCGCCGTCAGCCACGTCGCCGGCACGCGCAGCCGCTTGACCAGCCGTGGGATGAAGGCGACCGCAGCAAGCAGCGCCAGCGCGATCAGGCCGGTCTGGATCGCGGCCTCGCCACCGGCGATGGCCTGGCGTCCGGCGTACCCCAGGTAGGTGTAGGCGAAGGCGCC
>NZ_JAWLHP010000096.1:0-7077 GCF_041690275.1 Thioalkalivibrio sp. | reverse complement strand
CTTGTGTATCGTTCGCGACCCCCAGCAGCCATCCCGGAGTCCCGCCCATGCACCCGATGCTCAACACCGCCGTGAAGGCCGCCCGGGCCGCCGGGCGCGTGACCACGCGTGCCTGGGATCGCATCGACACGCTGAATGTCCGGGAGAAGTCGCGCAACGACTTCGTCAGCGAGGTGGATCTGCAGGCCGAGCAGACCATCGTGCAGATCCTGCGTCAGGCCTATCCGGATCACGGGATCCTGGCCGAGGAAGGTGGGCACCAGGCAGGGGACGACTACGTCTGGGTGATCGATCCCCTGGACGGTACCACGAATTTCCTGCACAAGGTCCCCCACTTCTCGATTTCGATCGCGCTGAGGCATCGGGGGCGGCTGGAGCAGGGGCTGATCTACGACCCGTTGCGCGAGGAGCTCTTCACCGCGACGCGGGGTGCCGGCGCCTTTCTGAACGACCGTCGCATTCGGGTGACGGATCGCCCGGACCTGCACGGGGCATTGCTGGGGACCGGGATTCCGTTCCGGGAGGAGCAGAGCCTGGAGAAGTACCTGAAGACGCTGGCGGCGATGATTGTCGACACCGCGGGGGTGCGGCGGCCAGGTTCGGCGGCGCTGGATCTGGCCTACGTTGCGGCGGGGCGCTTTGACGGGTTCTGGGAGATGGGCCTGCGGGACTGGGACCTGGCCGCCGGGGCATTGCTGGTGCAGGAGGCCGGCGGGCTGGTGAGCGACTGGGATGGCAAGCCGGACGTGTTTCGCCGCGGGGATGTGGTGGCCGGGAACCCGAAGGTGCTGAAGGCGATGCTGCAGCGGCTGCGGGGAGCCTTGGGGGCCGGCGCCGCATAACGGGCGGGGTCAGGATCGGATCGCCGAGGGGGTCGCCTCGCACGAGCACCGGTCCCACATAGCATAAGCCAAGGGGGTTAGGTCATCGCGGCTGGAAGCCGCTCCCACAGCTCCCTGCTCTCCGTAGGAGCGGCTTCCAGCCGCGATTCAACCTCCCCGTATACCCCCCGTAGGAGCGGCTTCCAGCCGCGATCCAACCCACGATCCAACCCGCGATCCAACGCCTCGGCGGACACGCCCCCAATCACGGCGTCTCCTCCTCCTCCACGCCTTCCTTCTTCACCGGGAGCAGGACCTTTCGGTCCACGCCGAGCATCAGCGCGGCGGCGGCCGCGATGAAGATGGAGGAGTAGGTCCCGACGGCCACCCCCACGATCAGCGCGATCGCGAAGTTGTTCAGCGCGGCGCCGCCCAGCGCGAAGAGGGCGAGCAGCACGATCAGTGTGGTCATACTGGTGACGATGGTGCGGGCCAGCGTCTTGTTCACCGCGTTGTTCATCACGAACTCGGTGCCCTCCTTCCTCATGATGCGGAAGTTCTCGCGGATCCGGTCGTACACCACGATGGTGTCGTTCAGGGAATAGCCGATCACTGCGAGCACCGCCGCGAGCACGGCGAGGTCGAACTCCATCTGCGTCAGTGCGAAGAAACCCAGCGTAATCATCACGTCGTGCACCAGCGCCAGCACCGAACCCACCGCGAAGCGCCACTCGAAGCGCACCGCGATGTAGATCAGGATCCCGAACAGGGCGTAGATCATCGCGAGCCCGCCCTGCTCGCGCAGCTCCTCGCCGACCGCCGGCCCGACGAACTCCACCCGCCGCAACTCCACGCCCTCGGGTCCGCCCGACTGCAGGGCCCGCAGCACCTCGTTCGACAGCGCCGCCTGGTCCGGATCGTCGGCGCGGGGCGGCAGGCGGATCAGCACGTCGCGGGAGGTACCGAAGTACACCACCGTGGCCCCCTCGAAACCGGTCTCGTCCAGCTGCTGCCGGATCGGATCCAGCTCGACGGCCTCCGGGTAGCCGATCTCGACCAGCGTGCCGCCGGTGAAGTCGATCCCGAAGTTGAGCCCGCGCGTGGCCAGCAGCACAACCGAGACCAGCACCAGGGCCACGGAAAGGCCGAGCGCGATCCTGCGTCGTCCCAGGAAGTTGATGTTGGACTGGGCGAAATTCAGATGTGGAAGCATGAGCGGATTCCGGGCCTAGATGGAGAGCCGCGCGAGGCGTCGCTGGCGGCCGTAGGTCAGGTTCACGATGGCGCGCGTGACGACGATGGCGGTGAACATGGACACCACCACCCCGATGGACAGCGTGATCGCGAAGCCCTTGATCGGGCCGGTTCCGAACAGGAACAGCACCAGCGCCGCGATCAGCGTGGTCACGTTGGCGTCGGCGATGGTCACGAAGGCGCGCTCGTAGCCGCTCGCGATCGCCGCCTGCGGCGACATGCCGTTGCGCAGTTCCTCGCGTATTCGCTCGAAGATCAGCACGTTGGCATCGACCGCGATCCCGACCACCAGCACGATGCCGGCAATCCCGGGCAGCGTCAGCGTCGCCTGCAGCATCGACAGGATCGAAACGATGAAGACGAGGTTCAGGGCCAGCGCGAAGTTCGCGATCACGCCGAACACGCGGTAGTACAGCGCCATGAACAGCAGCACCGCAATGAAGCCGATGATCACCGACTGCATGCCGCGGTCGATGTTCTCCTGGCCAAGGCTCGGACCGACGGTGCGCTCTTCCACGATGGACATCGGTGCGGCCAGCGCTCCGGCTCTAAGCAGCAGCGCCAGGTTGTGCGCCTCGCGGGTGCTGTCCAGCCCCGTGATCTGGAAGCGCCGACCCAGGGGCTCGTTGATCCGGGCGATGTTGATGACCTCCTCGCTCCGGGTCGTCCGGCGCACCAGTTCGCCTTCTTCCTCGACCGTCTCGGTCGTCGTCTCGATGAAGACGGTGGCCATCAGCCGGCCGACGTTCTCCGCGGTCACGCGCGAGAAGATGCGCGCACCCTGCCCGTCCAGATTGATGAACACGGCGGGTCCGCCGGTGTCCTGCGCGATGCCGGAGGAGGCGCCCGTGATGAAGTCACCCGTGAGCATTACCCGACGCTGCAGGAGCACCGGCGCGCCGTCGCGCTCGTAGTAAAGCCGCGTGCCCGATGGCGTGCGACCGGTTCGCTCGGCCTCCAGCGCATCCTCGCCTTCGGCCACCATGCGGAATTCGAGGGTGGCGGTGGCCCCGAGGATCTCCTTGGCCCGGGCCGTGTCCTGCACGCCGGGAAGCTGCACCACGATCCGGCTCTCGCCCTGCTGCGCGATCAGGGGCTCGGCAACACCCAGTTCGTCGACGCGGGTGCGCAGCGTGCTGATGTTCTGCTGCAGCGCCTGGCGCCGGAGTTCGGTCAGGTGATCCGGTTCGAGACGGGCCTCCAGCGCACTGTCCGCACCCGCCCCCCGCTCGAGGAACTCGAGTTCCTCGCGATACTCCCGACGCAGCCAGTTCAGCGCTTCCGCACGGTCTTCCTCGGAGGCGAAGCTCACGGTCAGGTGCCGTGCAGAGCGCTCCACCTCCCCGAAGGCCAGCCGCTGCTCGCGCAGGCGGCCGCGGAACTCGTTGGTGTAGCGCTCCATCGCCGTCCCGATCACCGCGTTGAGGTCTACCTCCATCAGGAAGTGCACCCCGCCGCGCAGGTCCAGTCCCAGCGACATCGGCCGGCCGTTGATCGCGCGCAGCCAATCGGGCGTGGCCGGGGCCATCGCCAGCGCCACCACGTGCGCACCCTCCAGTGCCCCGCGCAATACGTCGGCCGCCCGCAGCTGTTGATCGGAGGTGTCGAACCGGAGCTGCAGCTGCCCCTCGCGCTCCTCCACCTCACGTGGACTGAGACCCTGGGCTGCAAGGATCACGTCGATGATCGACTTGACCTCCGGCTCCACCTCCCCGGTGCGGGAGTTCGAGACCTGCACCGCGGGATCTTCGGGGTAGATGTTCGGCAACGCATACAGACCGCCACCGAGGATGGCGAGGACGATCAGGGCGTAGACCCAGACGGGATAGGAGTTGCGCATGGGTCTCGGTCGTCAGATGTCTTTCATGGTGCCTTTCGGCATGACCTGGGCGATCGACTGGCGCTGAATGATCACGTTGACGCCGTCCGCGAGATCCACGCGGATGAAGTTCTCGCTCACCTCGGTGATCTTGCCGAGGAGTCCGCCGTTGGTGACGACCTCGTCGCCCTTGGACAGGGCCTCGACCATCGCGCGGTGTTCCTTCGCGCGCTTGCTCTGGGGCCGGATGATCAGGAAGTACATGATCGCGAAGAAGATGGCGATCATGATCAGGAATTCGATCATGCCGCCACCGGGCGCCCCTTCCTGCGCGTGGGCTGCGGAAATGAAAAAGTCCATCAGGTCACTCCATTCAACGGAATTCGTTCGGGTTCAGGCCAGGGACGCTGGCGCATCGCTTGAAGATTGCAGACACCGCAAGCGCAACACGCGACCCCGACCCGCTCTGCCGTCGCTGCCAGCGCGTTGCGGCACGGTTGCACGCGGTGCCTCAGACAGCCGGGGAGTGGCCGGATGGGCGAGCCAGCCGCAGGATCCACCCGGTACATGGAAGATCGATGCCTTGCGGATCGCCACGTCGCTCTGCTCCTCGCGATGACGGTAGAGCCGACCGCCCCCTGGGGTTCTGCTCTGAAGCGCGCCGCATTATGCCATAGCAGGGACCGGCATGCCGCGGGCCGCATAGAAATCCGCCACGAAGCCATCCAGCGCGCGGGCCTCGACGGCCGCACGCAGACCGCGCATCAGTTCCTGGTAGTAATGCAGGTTGTGGATGGTCGCCAGTCTCGGCCCGAGGATCTCGTTGCACTTGTCGAGGTGCTTCAGGTAGGCCCGGGAATAGTTGCGACAGGTGTAGCAGGTGCAGGCCGGGTCCACGGGCCCGGTATCGTCGCGGTATCGTGCGTTGCGGATGCGCAGGACGCCCCGGCGGGTGTACAGGAAGCCGTTGCGGGCATTGCGCGTCGGCATCACGCAGTCGAAGAGGTCCACGCCGCGGCGCACGGCCTCCACGATGTCCTCCGGACGCCCGACGCCCATCAGGTAGCGCGGGCGGTCGTCCGGGAGCAGGGGCAGAGTCGCGTCGAGCGTCCGCAGCCGTTCGGCCTCGGTCTCGCCCACCGACAGACCACCGATCGCGTAGCCGTCGAAACCGATCGCCATCAGCCCCTCGGCCGAGCGGGTGCGCAGCTGCGGGTACATCCCGCCCTGCACGATACCGAACAGTGCCGCCGGATTGTCGCCGTGAGCCTCCCGCGAGCGGCGGGCCCAGCGCAGGGACAGCTCCATCGAGGCCGCGGCCTGGTCCTCGGTTGCCGGCCAGGGCGTGCATTCGTCGAAGATCATCACCACGTCCGAGCCGAGCTCGCGCTGCACCTGCATCGAGGACTCCGGCGTCATCAGCACGCGGTCGCCGTTCACGGGGGACTGGAAACGCACCCCCTCTTCGCTGATGCGCCGGAGCTCCGCCAGCGAGAAGACCTGGAAGCCGCCGGAGTCGGTCAGGATCGGACCGTCCCAGTGCATGAACCCATGCAGATCGCCGTGGGCCCGGATCACCTCGGTACCGGGGCGGAGCATCAGGTGGAAGGTGTTGCCGAGAATCATCTCGGCGCCGACCTCGCGCAGATCCTCCGGCGTCATCGCCTTCACGGTGCCGTAGGTGCCCACCGGCATGAAGGCGGGGGTCTGCACGGTGCCGCGGGAGAAGGTCAGCTCGCCCCTTCGTGCCCCTGCGTCGGTTGCTTGCAGTTCAAATCTCATCACAATTCGCACAGGCCTTCAGCCGGCGGCCACATCCCCCTCCTGGACGCACGAACCCAGCCCCCGGGCAACATTCGCCAGCGCAGTCGTGGGAGCGGCTTCCAGCCGCGATGCGGCATCGAGCCGAGTGCATCGGCCATCGCGGCCGAAGGCCGCTCCCACGCGGGGGTGTACAGGCCCCTATGCACTGGGCGGCAGATCCTCGGGGCGTCCCGGCGCGAGCCACATCGCATCCCCGTAGCTGAAGAAGCGGTAGCGCTGCCGCACCGCGTGTTCGTAGGCCCCGAGCACGCGACGGTATCCCCCGAAGGCCGTCACCAGCATCAGCAGCGTGCTCTGCGGCAGGTGGAAATTGGTCAGCAGGCGGTCCACCACGCGAAACCGGAAGCCGGGCGTGATGAACAGCCTCGTCTCGCCTGCGAACGGACGGATCACCGGCGCCTGGCGCCCGCCTGCCGCGGGCTCCGGGGCCTGCCGGTCATCCGGGAGTGCTCCCGTCAGCGCCGCGGGCAAGCCGGCCTGTTCGCCCGGATGCTCCGAGCCGAGATCCGGCACGTGTGCTGCGCCCGCGGCCGATTCCAGCGAGCGCATGGAGGTGGTGCCGACCGCGACCACCCGGCCGCCCTGCGCCTTGCAGGCCTCGATCGCAGCGCAGGTCTCGGGGCTCACCTCGGCGTACTCGGCGTGCATCCGGTGCTCGTCGGTATTCTCGACCTTCACCGGCTGGAAGGTTCCGGCGCCGACGTGCAGCGTAACCGTGGTCACCCGCACGCCCCGCTCCTGCAGCGCCTCCAGCAATGGCGCATCGAAGTGGAGCCCGGCCGTCGGGGCCGCGACCGCACCGTCGCGCGCGGCGAAGACCGTCTGGTAGCGTTCCTGGTCCTCCGCGCTGTCGGGGCGCTCGATGTACGGCGGCAGCGGCACGTGCCCATGCTCCCGCAGCGCGGCCAGGAAATCCGGGCGGTTCAGCAGGCGCAGGCGGAAGAACATGTCCTCGCGCCCAATCACCTCCATCTCCACCGCATCCTCGAGCCACAGCCGCGAGCCGACCGGCGGCGACTTGCTGGCCCGCACCAGCGCCAGCGCCGTGTCCGGGCCCTCGATGCGCTCCACCAGCACCTCGACCCGCCCACCCGTGGCCTTGCGCCCCAGCAGCCGGGCCGGGATCACGCGCGTATCGTTCAGCACCAGCAGATCGCCCGACCGCAGGAGGTTCCCGATCTCCCGCATCCGGGAATCGCCCGGCCGTGCATCTTCCAGCACCAGCAATCGGGCCCCGGACCGGTCCGGCAATGGGCGCTGGGCGATCAACTCGCCCGGCAGGGAGTAATCAAAGTCGGCGACGCGCATGGCGCGCGATCCTACCACGACCCCAACCCGTAGGAGCGTCCCGTAGGAGCG
>NZ_JAWLHP010000095.1:5585-7154 GCF_041690275.1 Thioalkalivibrio sp. | reverse complement strand
ACGATGCACCACCCACCCACCTGCCTGACCATTGCCGGATCGGACCCGGGTGGCGGGGCCGGCCTGCAGGCCGACCTGACCACCTTCACCCGTCTGGGAGTGCACGGTGCGACCGCGGTCACCGCGATCACCGTGCAGGACACCCGCGACGTGATCGACTTCGATGTGCTTCCCGCTCGGCGCGTCGCGCAGCAGATCGAGGTCACCCTCGCGGATCTGACGGTATCGGCCATCAAGATCGGAATGCTGGGGTCGGCGGAAAACGTGCGGATGGTGGCCGACATCCTCGCGGAGCACCCGCATATTCCGGCGGTACTGGACCCGGTGATGGTCGCGGGCGGCGGCGGCGCGCTCGCGACCCAGGCGGTGGTGGACCTGACCCGCGAACGGCTGCTGCCGCTGGCCATGCTGATCACGCCGAACACGCCGGAGGCGGCGCGCCTGAGCCGGCACGAGGACCCTGCACGCTGGGGCGAGACCCTGCGCGAGATGGGAGCGCGCAATGTGCTGATCACCGGCGGACACGCGCTGACCGAGACCGAGGCGCGCCGCGATCCGCGGCCTCCGATCGTCAACGAGCTGCACCGGGAGGACGGACATACGCGCCGGTTCGAGCTGCCGCGGCTGCCATTCAGCTTTCACGGCTCGGGCTGCACGCTCGCGGCGGCCATCGCCGCCTTCCTGGCGCGCGGACGCGACCTGGAACCCGCGGTGATCGAGGCCCAGGGCTTCATGACCGATGCGACCGCAAGCGGTTACGCCCCCGGAAAGGGGCAGCACGTGCCGAACCGCCTCTGCCCGCAGGCATGATCCGCCGGCTGCTGCGGGGGTTGTATTTCGTGACTCCCGAGGCGGTGGCCGGCCGGACCGGGCTGGTTGCCGCGGCCCTGCGCGGCGGTGCCCGCCTCGTGCAATACCGGGACAAGTCCGGCGATGCCGGGCGGCGGCTGACAGAGGCGCGCAGGCTCGCGGAGCATTGCCGGGAGTCCGGAGCCCTGTTCCTGGTCAACGACGACGTCGAACTCACCGCGGCCATCGGCGCCGACGGCGTGCACCTGGGCGAGGACGATGCCGGAATCGGGAAGGCCCGGGCCGTGCTCGGCCCCGAGTGCGTGATCGGCGCTTCCTGCTACGACGACCTCGAACGTGCCCGCTCGGCGATCGCCGCCGGGGCCGACTACGTCGCCTTCGGCTCGGTCTATCCCTCGCCGACCAAACCCCGCGCCCGTCGAGCGGACCTCGACCTGCTGCGCCGGGCCCACCGGGAACTCGACGCCCCCATCTGCGCGATTGGCGGCATCACCCCGGAGAATGCCGCCCCGGTGGTCGCCGCCGGAGCCGACATGATTGCCGTGATCCAGGGCATCAGCGAGGCCGCCGATCCCGAGATCGCGGCGCGCAGGCTCCAGGCCCTGTTCGCCACCGGGTAGGCCTGCCGATGCCCTCTCTGCGGGAGGTAGGAGCGGCCTCTGGCCGCGATGGCGCGGGGGCACCCAGCGCAACGCCGCATCGCGGCTGGAAGCCGCTCCTACGGCCGCCCTGGTAGGAGCGGCCTCTGGCCGCGATGGC
>NZ_JAWLHP010000095.1:0-5485 GCF_041690275.1 Thioalkalivibrio sp. | reverse complement strand
CGCAACGCCGCATCGCGGCTGGAAGCCGCTCCTACGGCCGCCCTGGTAGGAGCGGCCTCTGGCCGCGATGGCGCGGGGCATCCAGCGCAACGCCGCTCTCTGCGGGAGGTAGGAGCGGCCTCTGGCCGCGATGGCCCTGGGTAGCCAACGCAACGCGGTATCGCGGCTGGAAGCCGCTCCTACGGTGACCCCGGTGGGGGGCGAGCCGGCTCGCGAACGCGGCGCCGGCACGCTCCTACAGGGCCGCGGGTGCTTCGACCGCGCAGGCCGACTACACTCCCGCCTTTGCCGGACACTCATCACATTTCCAGACAGGAAAACGCCATGCAGGAATCCGAACGCCTCTTCGCCGCCGCCCAGGTCCGCATCCCCGGTGGCGTGAACTCGCCGGTTCGTGCCTTCAAGGGCGTTGGCGGCACGCCCGTGTTCATGGAGCGCGCCGAGGGCGCGTACATGTTCGACGCCGACGGCAAGCGCTACATCGACTACATCGGCTCCTGGGGGCCGATGGTGGCCGGCCACGCCCACCCCGAGGTGATCAAGGCGGTGCGGGAGGCCTGCCTCAGCGGCCTTTCCTTCGGCTGTCCGACCAGCCTCGAGGTGGCGATGGCCGAAAAGGTCTGCGAACTGGTGCCGTCGATGGACATGGTGCGCATGACCAGTTCCGGGACCGAGGCGACGATGAGTGCGATCCGCCTGGCGCGCGGCTACACCGGCCGCGACCGCATCGTGAAGTTCGAGGGCAACTACCATGGCCACGGCGACGCGCTCCTGGTGAAGGCGGGATCGGGGGCGTTGACGCTCGGGCAGCCCAGCTCCCCCGGCGTACCGGCCGCGCTGGCGGAACTGACCAGCACGCTGGACTACAACGACATCGAGGGCGTGCGCGCCTGGTTCGCCGAACACGGGCCCGAGACCGCCTGCGTGATCGTGGAACCGATCGCCGGCAACATGAACTGCATCCCGCCGCAGCCCGGCTTCCTCGAGACCCTGCGCGAGGCCTGCGACCAGTCCGGCACGGTGTTGATCTTCGATGAGGTGATGACCGGCTTCCGCGTCGCCCCGGGCTGCGCCCAGGCCTTGTACGGCGTGGCACCCGACATCACCACGCTGGGCAAGATCATCGGCGGCGGCATGCCGGTGGGTGCCCTTGGCGGCCGACGGGAGATCATGGAGCAGCTCGCCCCGGTCGGGCCCGTGTACCAGGCCGGAACGCTGTCCGGGAACCCGATCGCGATGACCGCCGGGCTGAGGACGCTCGAGATCCTGAGCCGCCCCGGATTCCACGAGGCACTGGAGGCGAAGACGCAGCGCCTCGTCGCCGGCGTGCTCGATGCGGCCCGCGAGGCCGGCGTCCCGATGACCGCGAACCAGGTGCCCGGCATGTTCGGCCTGTTCTTCACCGACCAGCCGGTGACCGATTACGCACAGGCCACCCGCTGTGACCTGGCCGCGTTCAAGCGCTTCTTCCATGGGATGCTGGACGCCGGGATCTACCTCGCCCCCAGTGCCTTCGAGGCCGGCTTCATCTCCAACGCCCACAGCGATGCCGACATCGACCAGACCGTGGCCGCCGCCCGCGACGTCCTGAAGAAATCCGTGAGGTGAACCCCCATCGGCAACTCCCTCCCCCGCTCCGGGGAGTCGGTTGGGCAGGGGGCAGCGAAACCCGGACCCTCGCCCCCGCTCCCTCCCCCGCTCGCGGGGGATGGGTGGGGAGGGGGCCTTCAACCCGGTAAACCCGATTGAACACCCTGCTGATCGATAGCGGTCCGCTCGGCCTGCTCGCCGTGTTCCTGCTGCTCGGGCTCGTCACCGGCATCCCCGCCGGGATGTTCGGGATCGGCGGCGGGCTGGTGCTCGTTCCGGTACTGGTCTGGCTCTTCGCCCTGATGGGCTTCGACAGCCAGTATCTGGTTCAGTCGGCCATTGGGACCTCGCTGGGCGCGATCATCCCCACCGCGATGCTCTCGGCCCGCGGCCACTACCTGCAGGGCGGCGTGCACGGCCCCTCCGTACGCCGGCTCCTGCCGGCGATCCTGATCGGAGCGGTGCTCGGGGCCTGGGTCGCCATCCAGATGGACGGACGCGCGCTGTCGCGCATCTTCGGCGTGTTCGAGATCGCGATCGCACTCTGGCTGCTGTTGAGCGTCCGACCACCGAGGCGGCCGGAGGCGGGGCCGGCGATCTGGTTTCTCGCCGGCGCCGGCATCGGCGGAGTCTCGGCACTGATCGGAATCGCCGGCGGCACGCTCACCACGCCGTTCCTGCTGAGCCAGGGACGCGACATCCGCCGCGCGATCGGCTCGGCGGCCGCGCTGGGTATCCCGATCGCGATCGCGGGCAGCCTCGTCTACGCACTGCCTGCCCTGCTGGAGCCCCGGCTGGACGCGCCGGAGTGGAGTGTGGGTCACCTGTATCTGCCCGCGATCGCCGGGATCGCGCTGGGCGCGGCGATCAGCGTGCGCGCAGGGGTATGGCTCACGCACCACCTGCCGGTGCTGCTCCTGCGCCGGGCGTTTGCGGGGGTGCTGATGATCGCGGGGCTGTTCATGCTGCTACGCTAACGGTCATGGCGCGAGCAGGCACCCCCATCCGCTGCCGGCGCCCCCGGGGACAGATTTGCCACTCTGTCCCCGGAATCTGGCCACCGTGCCCCGCAAGCGGGAGAGGGGAGAAATGCGCGGCTTTCGCGCTAACGCGCCAATGCGCGCTGGATCACGTCCGCGAGGTCGGGTGAGAGGTCCTTGCCCGCGAGTCGCTCGAGGACCTGGCGCATCTGCGCCGAGCGGGCGGGATCGAGGCGCTGCCAGCGGGTGAGCGGTTGCGCGAGGCGGGCGGACGTCTGCGGGTTCAGCGAATCGAGGTGCTCCAGGTAGTCCGCGAGCCGCTGATACCCCGCCCCGTCCTCCCGGTGAAAGTGACGATGGTTCTGGGCCATGAACGGCCCCAGCACCGCGCGGACCCGGTTCGGGTTGGACCAGCGGAAGCCGGGATGGTCCAGCAGGCGCTCCAGCCGTGCGAGTCCGTCGCCGACCTGGCTGCCGGATTCGAGCGCAAACCACTTGTCCAGCACCAGGGGATCGGCGCGGTGACGGCGCTCGAAGTCCGCAAGCAATTCCCCGCGCGCCGGGTCTGCGCTGTCGTTGACCGCGGCCAGCGCGCCCATGGCAAGTGTCTGGCTGCGGGCCTCGCGGTACTGGCGCACAGCGTCTTCCACCGCACCAGCCGCCCCGATTGCGACCCGCAGCGCGAGGATGCGGTTCAGCAGCCGCCGCTGGCCCATTGCCTCCGCGGTGAACGCGCCATCGTCCCAGCGCCCCGGATCCGGTGCGCCGGACGCGAGGCGCTCGGCCAGGGGTTGGAAGACCGCCTGCTCGACGGCGTGCCTCGCCGCATCGACCGCGACCGGATCGGCCCGTTCGAAGGACTCCATCAGCTCCCGGTGGGAAGGCAAGTCGAGCAACGTGGCGAGCACGACCGGCTCGATGCCCGAGTCCTCGAGCAGGGCCCCGATGGCGGTGGTCAGCGCCGCCTCGAGCACCGGGTCCGGCTCGCTCCCGATACGGGCGATCACGGCCCGCCGCAGCAGCGCCTGCAGCGCGTCCCAACGGGCGAAGGCGTCATCGTCGTGCACCACCAGGTGCGCGAGCTCTGCGGTACCCTGCCCTGCGTCGAGCCGCACCGGGGCGGAAAAACCACGCAACCAGGACACTGCAGCCGGGGCCTCGCGAAGACCCGAGAGACGGAACGACTGCGCCTCCTCGGTCAGTTCCACCACGAATTCGGTCGCCTCGGCGGCGCCCTCCAGCCGCGCCGGCAGCACGCGCCCGTCGCGTCCGAGCAGCGACAGGCGAACCGGGATATGCAGCGGGTGCTTCTCCTGCTGGCCCGGTGTCGGCGGCGTCTCCTGCTCGAGGTCGATCTGCAGCGCACCGACCCGTGAATCAAAGTGCGTGCGCGCGGTGACCCGCGGTGTGCCCGCCTGCGTGTACCACCTGCGGAAGCGGGCGAGGTCCCGCCCGGAGGCCTCGGCCATCACGTCCACGAAGTCCTCGGTGGTCACGGCCTGCCCGTCGAAGCGCTCGAAGTAGAGATCGAGCCCGCGCCGGAAGGCCTCGCGGCCGATCAGGGTGCGCAGCATGCGGATCAGTTCCGCACCCTTTTCGTACACGGTCATCGTATAGAAGTTATTGATCTCCGCGTAGCGGTCCGGGCGCACCGGGTGCGCCAGCGGGCCGGCGTCCTCGGGAAACTGGAAGGCCCGCAGCCCCTGCGCATCGTCGATGCGCTTCACCCCGAACAGCGTGCAGTCGGTGGTGAATTCCTGGTCGCGGAAGACCGTGAGCCCCTCCTTCAGCGACAGCTGGAACCAGTCGCGGCAGGTCACGCGGTTGCCCGACCAGTTGTGGAAGTACTCGTGCGCGATCACGCCCTCGATGTGCACGTAGTCGTTGTCGGTGGCGGTCTCCGGGCTCGCCAGGACGTACTTGGCGTTGAAAAGGTTCAGGCCCTTGTTTTCCATCGCGCCCATGTTGAAGTCTTCGACCGCGACGATCATGTACACGTCGAGGTCGTACTCGCGGCCGAAGGCGTCCTCGTCGTAGCGCATCGCGCGCTTCAGCGAGGCCAGCGCGTGGGCGCAGCGATCGCGGTTGTGGTGCTCGACGTAGACCTCCAGCGCGACCTCCCGCCCGGAGCGCGTGGTAAAGCGGTCCGACACGCAGCTGAGATCGCCGGCGACCAGCGCAAACAGGTAGCTCGGCTTCGGAAACGGGTCCTCCCAGACCGCGTAGTGGCGACCCGCCGGCAACTCGCCGGCCTCGACCCGGTTGCCGTTGGCCAGCAGCACCGGGTAGCGCGACGCGTCCGCCTCCAGCCGCACGCGATAGCGGGTCAGCACGTCCGGGCGGTCCGGGAAGTAGGTGATGCGCCGGAAGCCTTCCGGCTCGCACTGGGTGCACAGAGTGCCGCCGGAGACGTAGAGGCCCTCGAGCGCGGTGTTTGCCTCGGGCCGGATGCATGTCTCGACCGTGATCGCTGCGCTGTCCGGCAGGCCCGTGAGCAGCAGCCCCTCCGCATCGGTGGTGACTGCACCGGATTCCGGAGCCTTCCCGTCGACTTCGAGGCGCAGGAGCTCCAGATCGCGGCCGTGGAGCCGCAGCGCGGCCCCCGCTTCCGCTCCTTCCGCCCGGCGTACGCGGATCAGGGACTCGACCCGGGTCGACGCAGGGTCGAGGTCGAACCGAAGGTCAAGATCTTCGACGACCCAGTCCGGCGCCCGGTATTCACTCAGCAGTACCATGCTGGGGGTTGCATCCTTCATCGTGTCGTCGCCTCCGGTTCTTCGCCTACCGCATGGGCAAGAAATCGCGCGCAGGGTTCCAGGGCGCGCGAAGATCGCGACCAGAGGTCGCCCGTGGGAGCGGCTTCCAGCCGCGATCCGCCAAACCCCAATCGCGACCCGAGGTCGCTCCCACCAAAA
>NZ_JAWLHP010000094.1:0-7233 GCF_041690275.1 Thioalkalivibrio sp. | reverse complement strand
GTAGGAGCGGCTTCCAGCCGCGATGCGGCGTTGAATCGAGTGCCCAGGGCCATCGCGGCCGGAGGCCGCTCCCACAAGGGGGGCGGGCGCGCCCCGCAGCAGCCCAGCAGACCTGTCCCCCGCCGCAACACCTCAAGACCCGCCCGGAAGCACCCCGGCCCGCCCCAGTGCCTCCCCCCACAGGGCGAGCTTCGCCTCCAGCCCCAGGCGCGCATTGGCCGGGCTGGTCGACGGCAGCCGCAGCGCCGGAAGCCCGAGTGCCTCGATCTCCCGCATGCGCCGCGCGCTCTCCGCCCCGTTGTGGACCACCAGGCGCAATGCCGGAGCCCGAACGAGGAGGCCTTCGAGGTCATTGGGTACCGGGTCGCGGATCGCGGTATCCAGGCTGCCCTCGCGGTGACAGCTGGCGTAGACGTCCCACAGACCGACGGCGTGATCCAGCAGGCAGCGGATCCGCTCGGGATACGCAAGCTCCGTCAGCGGCTGTGCCAGCAGGGCGCCGAGGATGGGCCAGAACTGGTTGCGCGGATGGGCGTAGTACTGCTGGGCGCGCAGGGAGGCGGTGCCGGGGAAGCTCCCGAGAATCAGCAGGCGCGTGTCGGCGCGCACCACCGGCGGCAGGGCAGACAACCGGCCCGTGGCGGGACCGGTAGCGCCGCCGCCCCCGGTCCGCAGCGTTCGGGTACCGACACGGGTCACGGCGTGGCCCTGCGCTCCCGGGCGGCGCCTCGACAGGCATGGCAGGTCCCGTGCAGTTCGACCACCTTTGCGCTGATCGTGAAGCCCTTTTCATCCGCCGCCCGATCCAGGGCCTCGCTGATGTGCTCCGGGTGCAGTTCGTCGATGTGCCCACAGCCGTCGCAGATCATCAGCAGGGTCTCGTGGGCCTCCCCCGGGTGATTGCAGGCGACAAAGCCGTTGAGGCTCTCGATCCGGTGGATGAAGCCCTGATCGAGCAGAAAGGCCAGGCTGCGGTAGACCGTTGGCGGCTTGATGCTGCGGTCCTGCGAACTGAGATCGTGGATCAGGTCGTAGGCCTTGATCACGCCCTCCGTCTTCAGGATCTGCCGGAGGATCCGCCGGCGCAGCGCCGTCAGGCGCACCCCGCGCTGGGCACAGACGCGCTCGGCGGCATCCAGCGCCTGGGCGGTTTGCATTGTGGCCATTACCTCTCTCGATGCACTCAACGACACGGCAAGAGCATACCCGAAGCGGCCATGTGTTCGCGAAACCCCGCCGCGCGTCGGTTGCGGATGGGTCATCTACCTGTCACACTCCCGCCGGAGAAAAAAGCCAGTTCACTGGCCCGGTTGGAGAGTTCGTGTTGAGATTCTTTCGGTCTGGTCGCCTCAAGGATTGTTCCATCTGCGTTCTCACGCTTGCCTTCGTCGCGGGCGTACCGATCATGGCTTCGGTCAGCGTTCTGGTGTTTTTCTAGCAGGCACCTGCAGATCAGCGTTCTTCGGAATCGCTCCGGAGATCCTGGCGGCATCCGGTGATCCGGTCAGCGGCGCCTCCCGTGACACCCCCTGGCTGCATCCGGCGTCCGTCACTAATCCTCTCTTCATCGCCACGCCCGTTTCGTCATCGTGCGCGCGGATGCGGCCGTCGCGCCGGGGAACCCGGGCCTGGGGCCCGGCGATCGACCCGGCGCCCGGTTCCGTCCCCCTGGTGCCTGCCGCTTCGCGCGTCCCGCAAAGCTCCGGTGAGCGGCGCATTTCCGCGCACCGCCGCGTGCGCGATCGTGAGCCGGTCAGATCGCCTGTCCCCGGCCGCGGCAGTCCCGGGCTCCTGCCGGCAGCCGTGTCCGGCAGGCGGAGCAGGCCCGTGCCTGGCGGGGATCCTTTCCGTGACCTCTACAGGAGAAGTGCCTTCCCATCGGCTATAAAGAACGGTTGTGTCGCTGTCCGTTCCCGTCTGGTTCATCTCGATGCGCTGGTTCCTGACGATTCTTCTGCTGTTGATGACAACCCCGGGTTGCGCTGAGCAGGCCAGCGCCCTGGCAGGGTTCGGTCCGGTCGAGACCGGCGATCTGGACGTGATAAGGGAGCGGGGGAGCCTGCGCGTCATCGTGCCCGGGACCGCCCTCGGGGAACCATCGCTCCCCCGGCAGGGCTCGCCGATGGCACAGCAGCGAGATCTCGCGGAGGCCTTTGCGCGTTCCCTGGGGCTGCGCATGGAGCCGGTTCCGGTCTTCCGCCTGGGTGAGATGCTCCCGCTGCTAGAGGATGGGCGGGCCGACATCGCTGCCGCCAATCTCACGGTCACGCCCGCACGGCAGGAACTGGTGGACTTCTCCCTGCCGGTCGATCATGTGCGCGAAGTGGTGCTGGTGAGCGCGGGGAACGATGACATCCAGTCGCTCGAGGACCTGGCTGGACGGACCGTGATGGTGGACCGGGCGAGTTCGTTCTGGCACACGCTGAACGTGCTGAGGGAGCAGCACCCGGATATTCACGTGCTCCCGCCCCCCGATCACTTCGACGACGAGTCCACCCTCGACATGATTGCCAGCGGGCAGATCGACGCGACCGTGCGCGACAGCAACATCGCCGCGATGTACCTGGGCTACCGGGACGACATTCGAATGGCCTTTGCCCTCGGGGAGCGGCGATCGATCGCATGGGCGGTACGGTCCGGCGCGCCGGAACTGCGCGCGGCCCTGGACCGGTTTCTGACCATCGAGAAGCTGACCCGGCCGCGCGAGGCCCGCTACGTCGGCGATCTGCCCGAGCTGCAGGAGCGGCGCCGGCTGCGTATCGTGCTGCCCAATACGGCGGCCTCCTATTATCTCTGGCGTGGGGAACTGGCCGGCTTCGAATATGAACTCGCACGCCGTTTCGCCGAGGAGCACGGCATGCGGCTCGAGGTGGTGGTCCCGCCCGACACGGACGGGCTGGTCGAGTGGCTGGAGGAGGGTCGCGCCGACGTGGCCGGCGGGTTTCTGGAGCCGAGCGGCCCCGAAGACGCGGGGATCCGCTTCACCAACCCCTGGCACCACGCCCGGCCGTATCTGATCAGCCGGGACGACGCACCGGCGATCACCGATTGGGACGGCGTCGCGGGCAGTACGGTCGCGGCGCTTGCGGGCGGCACCCTGTGGGCCGAGCTGGAGGCGCGTGCGGGCGAGCACGACTTCGAGCTGGTGGCACTGCCGAGCGTCGGAGGCGACATCGAGGACCTGGTCAACCGGCTGGTCGCCGGCGAGTTCGACCACGCGGTGGCCGAAAGCCACCTGCTGTCCATGGAGATGGCGCGCCGCGACGACATACAGAGGCAGTTCGAGGCGGGCTCGCCGGTGGCGCATGGCTGGGCCGTACGTTCGACGGATGGCGAGCTGCTGGAGGCGCTGAACGAATTCGTCCGCAAGGAACACCGAAGCGCCTTCTACAATATCCTCTACCGCCGCTATTTCGAGGACGAGCGCCGGATCCGCCGCCAGCTTGACGAACGGATCCATTCGGCCGGTCAGCTTTCCCCCTGGGATGACCTGGTCCGACGCTATGCTGCGGCACATGGTTTCGACTGGCGGTTGATCGTCGCGCAGATTTACCAGGAGAGCCGTTTCGATCCGGCGGCGCGTTCCCCAATGGGGGCGGCGGGCCTGATGCAGCTGATGCCGCGTACTGCGCAGCAGGTCGGAGTGGAGGACCTCGACGATCCGGCCGAGAGCATTCGCGGAGGGATCCTCTATCTCGACTGGGTCCGGCAGCAGCTGCCCGAGGATCTGCCGGTCGCGGACCGGATCTGGTTCACGCTGGCCGCATACAATGCCGGTCTCGGACACGTGATGGACGCACGCCGGCTGGCCGGACAGAAGGGCTGGGACCAGGACCGCTGGTTCGACAATGTCGAGAATGCGATGCTCCTGCTGTCGCAACATCCGTATTATTCGCAGGCACGTCACGGCTACGTGCGGGGCAGCGAGCCCGTCGCGTACCTCAACAGCATCAGCTCGAGGTTCATGGCCTACGTGCAACTGACCGAGGATCAGGCTACGTTCACCGACGGGAACGGAAGACCGTCCCCCGGGGAAGAATTCGCAGAAACCGTCCGCTGAGGAGAAGGCAATGAGTTGGGTAATCGATCTGGCCGCACTGACAATGAACGACGTGGCCCAGGTGGGCGGCAAGAACGCGTCGCTGGGCGAGCTCCTGGGCAACCTCGCCGAGGCGGGCGTCCAGGTGCCCGGCGGTTTTGCGACCACCGCCGACGCCTTCCGCGCCCATCTCGCACAGAACGGCCTGGATCAGCGCATCAAGGCCCGGCTGGCCGGGCTGGACATCGATGACATCCAGGCCCTGCAGACCGCCGGCCGGGAGGTGCGGGCCTGGATCGAGGAGGCCGCTCTGCCCGAAGAGCTCGAGATGATGGTGCGCGAGCACTATGCGACGCTGGGTCCGGACGCTCCGGTGGCCGTGCGGTCCTCGGCGACGGCGGAGGATCTCCCGGAGGCCTCCTTTGCCGGCCAGCAGGAGACCTTCCTGAACGTGCGCGGTATCGACGAGGTGTTGTCCGCGCTGCGCAAGGTCTTTGCCAGCCTCTACAACGACCGGGCGATCGCCTACCGCGAGCACAACGGATTCGCGCACGACGAGGTGGCGCTGTCAGCGGGCGTGCAGCGCATGGTGCGCTCGGACGTGGGCTGCAGCGGCGTAATCTTCACCCTGGACACCGAGACCGGATTCCGCGACGCCGTCTTCATCACCGGCGCATGGGGGTTGGGGGAGACCGTCGTGCAGGGGGCCGTAAACCCGGACGAGTACCAGGTCTACAAGCCCGGGCTGCGCGCGGGCAAGCATGCGATCATCGGGCGGACCCTCGGGAGCAAGGCGATCCGGATGGTCCTGACCGAGGGCGGCGGGACGCGCATCGAGGACACGCCGGACGAGCTGCAGTCCCGCTTCTGCCTGAGTGACGAGCAGGTTCACACGCTTGGCCGCTATGCGATCGCGATCGAGGAACACTACGGGCGCCCGATGGACATCGAGTGGGCCGAGGACGGCGAGACCGGCGAACTGATGATCGTCCAGGCCCGGCCGGAGACCGTCGAGAGCCGGGTCGAGGTCGGGGTCAGCGAGACCTATCGCCTCGCGCCCCACGATCGGACGCCGCTGGCCACCGGCCGCGCGATCGGCGGACGCATCGGTTCCGGGGTGATCCGGGTGGTGGATTCGCCGAACGCGATGCACACCGTGCAGCAGGGCGACATCCTCGTCGCCGACATGACCGACCCGGACTGGGAGCCGATCATGAAGCGGGCCTCGGCCATCGTTACCGACCGCGGTGGCCGGACCTGCCATGCGGCCATCATCGCCCGCGAGATGGGCATTCCGGCGGTGGTCGGCTGCGGCAATGCCACCGAGGTGCTGACCGACGGCATCGACGCGACCGTTTCCTGCGCCGAGGGTGACGACGGTCATGTCTATGAGGGCAGGATCCCGTTCGAGGTGCAGCGGACCGGCGCCGCTGACCTGCCGCCGTTGCCGGTCAAGCTGATGCTGAACGTGGCCAATCCGGGGCGTGCCTACACCTTCTCGCGGCTGCCGCATGCCGGTATCGGGCTGGCGCGCCTGGAGTTCATCATCAACAGCCACATCGGGATCCACCCGCTGGCCCTGCTCGACTACCCGAACGTGCCGTACGAGGTGAAGAGCGAGATCGCCAGCCGGATCGCCGGGTTCGACAGCCCGGTGGAATTCTTCGTGCGCAGACTGAGCGAGGGTATCGGCACCCTGGCGGCCGCCTTCGCGCCGGAACCGGTGATCGTCCGGTTGTCCGACTTCAAGAGCAACGAATACGCGCACCTGATCGGGGGGCGGGCCTACGAGCCGGAAGAGGAAAACCCGATGCTCGGCTTCCGGGGTGCCTCGCGCTACCTGGCAGATTCATTCCGTCCCGCCTTCTCGCTGGAGTGCCGTGCCCTGAAGCGCGTGCGCGAGGACATGGGGCTCGACAACGTCCAGGTGATGGTGCCGTTCGTGCGCACCCTGGATGAGGCCAGAGGGGTGCTGGCGGTGCTCGAGGAGGAGGGCCTGAAACGGGGCGAGAACGGGCTCAAGGTGGTGATGATGTGCGAGATCCCGTCCAATGCCCTGCTTGCCGACCAGTTCCTCGATCTGTTCGACGGCTTCTCGATCGGCTCGAACGACCTGACCCAGCTGACACTCGGCCTCGACCGGGACTCGGGACTGGTCGCGGACGCCTTCGACGAACGCGACGAAGCGGTGAAGGCGCTGCTGTCCATGGCGATTCGTGCCGCCAGGCGGAAGGGTCGCTACGTCGGCATCTGCGGGCAGGGTCCCTCCGATCACATGGATCTCGCCGAGTGGCTGGTGGCCGAGGGCATCGAGAGTATGTCGCTGAATCCGGACTCCCTGATCCCCACCTGGGAGCGGATCGCGGAGAAGCTCGAGCGTGGCTGAACCGGCACGGCCCCAGGTCTATCTGCTCTCGGACGGTACCGGGATCACCGCAGAGACCCTGGCCCGGACCCTGCTCACCCAGTTCGACGGGCTGCAGCCGGGCTGGCACCTGCGTCCGTTCGTGCGCAGTGAGGAGCACCTGGAAGACATCTTCGAACGGATACGCAGCGGCCCGCATCCGGCACTGGTCGTCGCCACCTTCGCCGACGCCACCCTGCGCGCGCAGCTGAGGGACTGTCCGGTCCCGGTGCTGGACATCTTCTCCGACCACCTCGATCAGCTGGAACAGGTCTTCGGTTACAAGGCGGAATCCGTGTCGGGACGGGCCCATGGCATCGGTGACGTGGCCCGTTACGACCGTCGCATCGAGGCCCTGAACTTCACCCTTGCGCACGACGATGGGCTGGCGACCGGTGATATCGGTCACGCGGAGGTGGTGCTGATGGGCGTGTCGCGCTCCGGCAAGACGCCGACCTGCCTCTACCTGGCGATGAACTATGGCATGTTCGCCGCCAACTACCCCCTGATACCCGAGGACCTGGCCGGCGAGACCCGGCTGCCCAGCACCCTGCGTGGCCTGCGCGGGCGCCTGCTGGGCATGGTGATCTCGCCGAAGCGCCTCGCACACATCCGGGAGTCGCGGCGCCCCGGCAGCCGCTATGCGAGCCTCGCCCAGTGCCGCCAGGAGTGTCTTGCGATCGACGAATTCCTGTACCGCGAACGCATCCCGCGGCTCGAGGTCACCCATCTCTCCGTGGAGGAGATCGCCAGCCGGGTACGTGCACAGCTGGGGTGACATATCTGCACC
>NZ_JAWLHP010000093.1:0-7448 GCF_041690275.1 Thioalkalivibrio sp. | reverse complement strand
AACCCCGCCGGAGCGGGGTTCTTTCGGTGCGGCCTGGGAGGTGCTTACTGCAGCACGCTCTCGAGGATGGCCTCGTTCTCGCCGGTGGCCTCGGCCATCACGGAGGCGACGGTGCCGCCGAAGGCCTGGGCCATCAGGCTGGTGTTCATCCGCGACACGATCACGCGATCGTCGTCGGTCTCATAGACCGAGATCCGGCAGGGCATCATCGAGGTCACGACCTTCGCGCCGTCCTCGGCCAGGATCTTGCCGGCATGGTGCGGCTGGCACAGTTCCAGTACCGCGACGCGGCCGACCTCGTAGCCGTAGGGGGTGACGGCGTCATGGATCATGTGCACGGTCGGCACCTTCCAGTCCTGCTCGGCAGCGGTGGTCTTGATCATCTCCACCGTGTCCTCGAAGTTGTAGAGGCTCTCGTCCTCGACGACCATCAGCTTCGGCGCGGCCGAGAAGGCGGTCAGCATCATCGCCACGATTCCCACAAGGAATCCGCCGATGCCGGTCATGATGAAACGCTTGGTCATGGTGTGTCTCCAGTTCTCATGCAGTTAACGGGATCAGAGTCCAGCAAGATCAAATATATTAGCTAATCCTTATGTATGACCGGCATCATGCCACAGCCTCGTACCGGCTTCAATCGCATTCTTTCGAAGGGCCTGCGGCCGGGCGGCCATAGCGGCGCGCCGGTCCTGGCTCCGTTTGACAAGCCCGGGCGGGAAACCGGTTAATGAGGCTTCATCTACAGGGAGGACAGGCGATGGAAATCCGTACGATGCCATTGAGCAGGGGATGGGGGCTGTTCAGGCGTGGCTGGAACAGCTTCACGAAGGACTGGGTGACCTGGGTCCTGAGCTTCGTGATCTTCTTCGTGATCAGTATCGTGTTGAACCTGGTACCCCTGATTGGCGGGCTGGTGATGGCGGTGATCACGCCCGCACTGGTGGCCGGGTTCATGAAGATCGCGCACGATCTCGAGGCGGGGGAGACCGTCGGTGTCGGCCACCTGTTCCAGCCGATTCAGGATCACGAACGACGGGTGCCGCTGCTGCTGCTCGGGCTGGTGGCGCTGCTGGCGTCGGTGGTGCTGGCGGTGGTGCTGGCGCTGTTCGTCGGCGGCGCCGCGCACATGGGCGGCGCGGCTGGCGGCATGGGCGAGCCGATGGTCTTCCCGCTGGCGGGGATCGGCTTCTTCGGGCTGATCGTGCTCCTCCTCCTGTATCTGGTGATCTTCGCGGTGCTCGCCTTTTCGATCCCGCTGGTCTACTTCCGCGGGCTGGAGATCGCGGAGGCGATTCCGGCAAGCGTGCGCGGGACGCTGTTGAACATCGGCCCGCTGGTGATCTTCAGCCTGATCTACTTCGTGCTCGCGTTTCTGGCGATGATCCCGCTGGCGCTGGGCTTCCTGGTGCTCGGCCCGGTGGTGCTTGCGGCCCTGTACGGGGCGTATGTCGAGATCTTCGGTGAAGAGGTCGGGGTGCTGGAGGCCGAGGAGGTCTGACGGCAGAGGCGGCCCCCTGGGATGCGAGCCCTCCCGGCGATTGGGCGCCGGGGATGCCGCCCAGGGGCTGGCCTCCTATAGCGCTCGCCCCGGCCCCTGTAGGAGCGAGCCTGCTCGCGAACGCGCCGCAGGCGCGCTGAACGCCGGGACCAATCCGACGCCGATTCGCGTGCGAGGCACGCTCCTACACGCTCGGTCAGGGGGCGGGGTCTCAGCCGTTGCCGGGGGTTCGCGTCTCTTCGGTCGGCGGGGAGGCGCTCTTGTCCTCGGTCGCGGACCCGGCCTGCGCCTTCCGGGTGGCGCGCTCTTCGGCGCGGGTACGCTCTTCCTCTTCCAGGCGGTCGAGCTCGGCGTCCATCTCCTCGGGGCTGAGGGGGCGGAAGCCGGTCTCGGAGGCCTTTGCGGTCGTGGCGCCGGCGGTGGCCGCGCCGGACGCGGCGGCTCCGGCCGCGGGGCCGGCCCCGCTGGCCCCTCCGCCCGGACGCGGGGTCTGACCGCCCGGACCGCCCTTGGGTCGCGGTCCGGAACCGCCGCCGCCCGGACCGCCGCCGCGGGGGCCGTCGTCGTCGGACCCGCCGTCATCGGCCGCTTCCTGCGCGGCCCGCTCCGCGGCCTTGCGCCTCTCCATCATCCTCGACAGCTGCAGTCCGATCTCGAAGAGCACCCACATCGGCAGGGCCAGCAGGGTCTGCGAGATGATGTCCGGCGGGGTCAGCACCATGCCGATCACGAAGGTGCCGACGATCACGTAGGGCCGCTTGCGCGCCAGCTTCTCGGGCGTGGTGGCGCCCATCGACACCAGCAGGATGGTCGCGATCGGCACCTCGAAGGCGATGCCGAAGGCGATGAACAGCATGATCACGAAGTCGAGATAGCGCGAGATGTCGGTCATCACCGCGACGCCCTCGGGCGCGGTCGCGGTGAAGAAGGCGAAGATCAGCGGGAACACCACGAAGTAGGCAAAGGCCATCCCGAGGTAGAACAGCAGCGTCGAGGACAGTACCAGCGGTCCGGCGAGGCGCTTCTCGTGCTTGTACAGGCCGGGCGCGATGAAGGCCCAGAACTGGTAGAGGATGTACGGGATGGTCAGTACCACCGCCAGCAGCAGGACCAGCTTGAACGGGATCAGGAACGGCGCGGCCACCTCGATCGCGATCATGCTGGTGCCCTCGGGGAGGTGCGCCATCAGCGGCTTCGCGAGGAAGGTGTAGATCTGGTTCGCGAACGGGAACAGCGCGAGGAAGACGACCAGGATCGCCAGGAACATGCGCAGGATGCGATCGCGCAGTTCGACCAGATGGCTGAGCAGGGTTTCGGTGGCCTCCGGGGAGGGCTCGCCGGTGGTCTTGCCGTCGCTCATGCCTTGTTCGCGTTGCCGTCGGAATCGGTGCGGCCGTCTTCACCGCCTGCGGCGGTTGTCCGTTCCTCGCGGCGGGGCGGCTCGGTCAGCAGGTCCGCATCCAGGTTGCCCTGGACGGGGACGCGCTTGACGCTCGGGCGGGTGTCCTCGGGGCGGTCACCGGATGCCTTCCCGGAAGGGGATCCGGATCCGGGACGTTCCTCGGGGTCGAGCTTCTTCTTGCGCTTGTGCTGATCGGAAGCGGGCTCGTCGCGCAGGGCCTTCTCGGTATCGCGCAGGTCCTCGCGCAGCGTCTCCTCGGTGTCCTGCATCATGCTCTTGAGTTCCTGGATCTCCCTTTCCTGACCCTTGACCATCTCGCGCAGCTCCTCGGTCTGCAGCTCCTGCTCGATGTCCGAGCGCACGCTGTTCACGAAGCGCCGCGTCTTGCCCACGAAGCGCCCGATTTCGCGGGCGAGGCCGGGCAGACGCTCCGGTCCGACCACCAGCAGCGCGATCAGGGTGATGATCAGGATTTCCCAGAAACCGATGTCAAACATGGGCTATCCGGCGGCAAGGGGGGCGGCGGTGGGGTGGCCGGGTCAGGAAGGGCGCTCGCCGCTGCGGCCGGACTCGGCCTCCTTGCGCGCCTCGGCGTCGATCACGCGGCCCTTCTGCTGGTCCTCGACCTTCGGGATCTCCTCGCCCTCGCCCTCGCCTTCTTCCTTGTCCTTGTCCGCCTCGTCCGACTCGCCGCCGTCCTTGACCGCCTTGCGGAAACTCTTGACCGCGGAGCCGATGTCTCCGCCCATGTTGCGCAGCTTCTTGGTGCCGAACAGGAGCACCACGATGAGCAGGATGATGAGAAGCTGCCAGATGCTGATACCGCCGATCCCCATGGGATGCCTCCGAATAACGCTGAAAATAACCCTAACGACCCCGGTGACCCGTGTCACCCCGAATGATGATCATCGCGGCGGCGGATCGCCCTCTTTGCCGTCTCTCCCGGCTCCCTTTCCAGGGTGGGAAAGAAGGAGACGGGAAGCGCGATGCGCGAATTCCATCAAGAAGCGGTAGACCCCGAATCAGTCCGAACGTTTGCCCGCCGTGACGCGGCCAGCCTTCTCGGCGATGCCGGAGAGGCCGAAGCGCCGGGCGAGTTCGTCCATCACGTCATCCGGGTGCAGTCCGCGCGCAGACAATACCACGAGTGCGTGGAACCAGAGGTCGGCCATCTCCGAGACGACGGCCCGATCGTCCGGATTCTTCGCGGCGATCACCGTCTCCGTGGTCTCCTCGCCGAGCTTCTTCAGCATCACGTCGAGGCCGCGGTGGTGCAGGGACGCGACGTAGGAGGTCTCGGGATCCGCCCCGCGCCGGGCATCGATCACCTCCGCGAGCTCGCTCAGGATGTCCCGGTTCACGCCGGGCCCTCGCGCGCCGGACGCACCGGCACCCCGGCCGCCGCCATCGCCGCCTTCGCCTCGGCCACGGTGTGCTGCCCGAAGTGGAAGATGCTCGCCGCGAGCACTGCGTCGGCGTGCCCCTCGACTACCCCGTCCACCAGGTGCGCGAGCTCGCCCACGCCGCCGGATGCGATCACCGGGATGGTCACCGCGTCGCTGATCGCGCGCGTCAGATCCAGGTCGAAGCCGATGCGGGTGCCGTCGCGGTCCATGCTGGTCAGCAGGATCTCGCCGGCCCCGAGCCGCGTCATCTTCTGCGCCCAGGCCACCGCGTCGAGGCCCGTGGGCCGCCGCCCGCCGTGGGTGTAGACCTCCCAGTGCGGGAATTCGGCGTCATCGTCGACCCGCTTGGCGTCGATGGCCACGACGATGCACTGGCTGCCGACCTTGTCGGCCGCCTCGGCCACCAGTTCCGGACGGTGCACGGCCGCGGTGTTGATCGAGACCTTGTCCGCGCCGGCATTCAGCAGCCGGCGGATGTCGGTCACCTCGCGAATACCGCCGCCGACGGTCAGCGGGATGAAGACCTGCTGCGCCACCTGCTCGACCACGTGCAGGATGGTCTCGCGCTCGTCACTGCTCGCGGTGATGTCGAGAAAGGTGATCTCGTCGGCGCCCTGCTGGTCGTAGCGGCGCGCCACCTCCACCGGGTCGCCGGCATCGCGGATCCCGACGAAGTTCACGCCCTTCACCACGCGGCCGGCGTCGACGTCGAGACAGGGGATGATGCGGCGGGCGAGCATGGTCACTCGCTGCCGCCCGCCACCGCAATCGCTTCCTGCAGCGTGAAGGCGCCCTCGTACAGCGCGCGGCCGACGATCACGCCGTCGACGCCGTCGTCCTCGATCTCCAGCAGGCGCCGGATGTCATCGACGGTGCTGACGCCACCGGATGCGATCACCGGAACGCGCACCTCGCGGGCCAGCCGCCCGGTCGCCTCCACATTGGCGCCCTGCATCATGCCGTCCCGGCTGATGTCGGTGTAGATGATCGCGACCACGCCGTCGGCCTCGAAGTGCTGCGCGAGATCGATCACGTCGTGGTGGGAGAGCTTGGACCATCCATCCACCGCGAGCTTGCCGTCGCGGGCGTCGAGGCCGACGATGATGCGCCCCGGGAATTCCAGGCACAGATCGTTCACGAAATGCGGTGCGCTGACCGCCTTGGTCCCCACGATCACGTATTCCACGCCGGCCTCGAGATAGGCCAGCACGGTGTCGTCGTCGCGGATGCCGCCGCCGACCTGGATGCGCAGGTCCGGATAGGCCTCGGCGATCGCGTGGATTACTTCCCCGTTCTTCGGCACGCCCGCGAAGGCGCCGTCGAGGTCCACGATGTGCAGCCGTTCTGCACCCGCATCCACCCAGCGCCCGGCCATTGCCACCGGATCGTCGCCGAAGACCGTGGATTCCTCCATCCGGCCCTGGCGCAGCCGGACGCACTTGCCTTCCTTGAGATCAATTGCGGGTATCACCAGCATCATCGACTCCGTTGCTAACGCTCATGTCCGTTCGCCGTTCCCGAGCATGAAACCATCGCCGGCCCGTGACTTCGGGCATGCTGCCCTCCGCCCGTCGGGCCCGCCTGCGGCGGTTCGAAGTCCGCTCCCCGGCCCCTGGCGGCCTTGTCCGCAAGCGGGAGAGGGAGGCGCGCGGCCTTTACGCTAACGCTCATCGCACGCCGCCGCCACTCCTGACCATCAATGGTTGCAGTGCCTTCACCAGCGACCGTCCCAACGCAGGAAGTTGTTCAGCAGGCGCAGCCCGTCGGAGGCGCTCTTTTCGGGATGGCACTGCATGGCGAACATCGAGTCGCGCGCGATCACCGAGGCGAAGGGCTGACCATAGTCGGTCTCGCCGACGACGTCCTCCCGCCGGGCCGCCAGCACGCGGTAGCTGTGCACGAAGTAGAACCAGGATTCCTCCGGCAGCCCGTGCCAGAGCGGGTGGTCCTGGATCCGGCGCACGACGTTCCAGCCCATGTGCGGAATCTTCAGCCGGCGCCCGTTGCCGTCGATCGCGCGCTCCGGAAAACGCTCCACAGTACCGGGGATCACGCCGAGGAGGTCCACGCCGCCGTTTTCGGCGCTCCAGTCGAGCAGGATCTGCTGGCCGAGGCACATGCCCAGGAAGGGGCGCGTGGTGGCCAGTTCCGGCAGGACCCGGTCGAGCCCCAGCGCGCGCAGTTCGCGCATCGCGTCGGCGGCCGCCCCCTGTCCGGGGAAGACGAGACGGTCCGCCTCGCGGATCAGCGCGAGGTCACTGGTCAGCAGGACCTGCGTGTCGGGGGGCGCCTCGTGGCGGAGCGCGCGCTCCACCGAGTGCAGGTTGCCCATGCCGTAGTCGATTACGGCGACGCTTTGCATGCGGGAACGCCCCCTAGATTCCTTCCCCTTACAGGGCGCCCTTGGTGGACGGCGTGACTTCGGTCATGCGTGGATCCGGCTCTGCCGCCATGCGCAGCGCACGCCCGAAGGCCTTGAAGATGGTCTCCGCGACATGATGGGCATTGTTGCCCCGCAGGCCATCGATGTGCAGTGTCATCCGGGCATGGTTGACCAGTCCCTGGAAGAATTCGTGGAACAGATCGACGTCGAACTGGCCGATGTGCGAACGCCGGAAATCGGCGTGCATCTCCAGCCCCGGCCGCCCGGAGAAGTCGATCACCACCCGCGAGAGGGCCTCGTCCAGCGGCACGTAGGCATGTCCGTAGCGGCGGATGCCCGTCTTGTCGCCGAGCGCCTGGGCCAGCGCCTGGCCGATCGTGATGCCGATGTCCTCGACGGTGTGGTGCGCGTCGATCTGCAGGTCGCCCTCCGCCTGTACGTCGAGATCGACCACGCCGTGCCGGGCGACCTGGTCGAGCATGTGTTCCAGGAAGGGGATGCCGGTCACGAAACGGCCACTCCCGCTGCCATCGAGATTCAGCTCGACCCGGATCCGGGTCTCCAGTGTGTCGCGTTGAACGACCGCGGTACGCGCTCTCATGATTCCGATGCTATCGCAAAAACCCAGTTTGGCAAGCTTCTGTTCGACAAGAGGCCAACACCCGAGCGGATATCAACCCCAGTAGGAGCGGCTTCCAGCCACGATCCGGCGCCAGACCACCCAATCGCCTCCCGTAGGAGCGGCTTCCAGCCGCGATC